>JAGGXL010000036.1 GCA_021163085.1 Thermodesulfobacterium sp.
ATATAGTTCAAACCAAAAATTCTTATTATCATTTAGAACTTTATCTTCCAGGAGTGGTAAAGTCCGAGAAAGAACTCTTTTCAGAAAGAAAAATGTTAAACCAAAAATAAATTTCGTAAAATTCGCTTTTCGATCTCCTTAATTGAAAGCATTTCGAGCCTCAAAAGCTGTAAAGAAACAAAAGCATTAGCAAATTTATACAACACTAAATGAAATTATTTACTTTCTTTTGTTTTACATAAATCATCTCAGGGAGGAAAAAATGGAAGAAACAAAAGTTAATATTCAGAAGTTTGCCTGCCAAAATCTTATCATCTACTGGACTTTCAGGCTAATATTTTATAACCTGGATTGGTGGAACAGTATAATAGTTGATTCCTATCGAGTGGACAAGGTTTTATATCTCTTAGAAATTACTTTCCAGGATTATTTTTCTTTTAAAAATTTAGAAAGAGGCGAGATAGAATTTATTTTTGATACCAATTCTCTGCGTAAAGATGGATCTAAAATTTTAGAAAACCTTAAACAAAAAGCCTGGGACATAGAACCAGAATTTTTGGAAAACCTTGAAGCAATTCAAAAAATTTTTGGTCTTACAGATGCAGAAAAAACTTTCCTCACTTTTGTTATTCTTGCAAAATTTGTTTATCATTTTGACTCACTTCTTGATTTTTTGGGAAGCATCACTATGTCAGAATTTGTAGAAAAAGTTTCTATAATGCTTGACCTTAAAAAGAACGAACTATACGAGATTCTTTCTTATGACTCGGTACTTTTCAAAGTAGGAATTATTGACTTTTACGAGTCAGGCTCTTCCCACATTCCTAACAAATTTTCAGTTCTTCCTGGGCTCGTTGACGAACTATTTTTACCTCATAAAAAACCAGAAGAAATTTTTCAAAATTATTTACAAAAAGTGCAGAAAACAAAGTTTACAAAAGAGGACTTTTCCTATATAGAAAAACTAAACACTTTGATTTCTTATTTAAAAAACGTTCTCAAAAATAGAGAAAGAGGAATTAACATTTTGCTTTACGGACCTCCTGGCACAGGTAAAACAGAACTTGCAAAAGTGCTTGCAAAAGAAGCCGAAGCAGATCTTTACGAAGTTGCTGTCACTAACAAAAAAGGAGAACCTTTTGAAGAAAGAGAGCGCTTTTCCTGCTACAGGCTGGCTCAGTTTTTGCTCAAAAGAAAGAAAAATGCATTGCTTCTTTTTGACGAGGTAGATGACATCCTGGATGCAAACTCAAGAGTAGTCTCCTCACTTACAAGCGGGAATGATAAAAAGGGAGATACAATTAACAAAGCATGGATTAATCGTGTGCTTGAGGAAAATGAAGTCCCCACCATCTGGATTACTAATTCTATCTCAGAAGCAGACCCTGCTTATTTGAGAAGGTTTGATATACTCCTCAATATAGATTATCTCTCACGTTCAGCAAGGCTCCGAATTTTAAAAAAATATTTTAAAAACCTCTCTGTTTCAAAAACTTGGCTTGAAAAAATAGCAGAAATAAAACATCTTTCTCCCTCTGTTATTGCAAAAGCAGCAAAGGTAACTGCCCTTTCCAAATCAGAAAATCCGGAAGATGTAGCAGAATTCGTGATAAATTCTTCTTTAAAAGCTCTTGGAATGAAAGAAGTTGTAAAATACGAGAACCAGGACAAGCTTCCTTTTATAGAAGATGTGCTAAATACAGACTTCAATATTAAGAAGCTTATCTCTGCCCTTAAACGCTCACAAAAAGGAAAACTTTTATTTTATGGACCACCTGGTACAGGTAAAACAGAACTTGCAAGAAAAATTGCGATGTATCTTGATAAAGAGCTTTTACTTAAACGTGCATCAGACCTTATTTCTTCCTATGTAGGAGAAACCGAAATTAACATCGCTCTCATGTTTGAGGAAGCAAAAAAAGAAAGGGCAGTGCTTCTTCTGGATGAAGCAGATACTTTTCTTTTAAGCAGAAAGGACGCAAAATATTCCTGGGAAGTGAGCATGGTAAACGAAATTCTTACACAAATGGAAATTTTTGAGGGAATTTTTATTTGTGCAACAAACTTTCTGGAAGCTCTTGATGAAGCGGTAATGAGGAGATTTGACCTGAAAGTTAAGTTTGACTACCTGGGTGAGGATCAAAAAGTCAAACTATTTGCAAGCCTTTTTGGAGAAAAAGAGGCTAAAAGATTTCAAAAAGTGCTTTCCAAACTTCTTCTCACATCGGGAAATTTTGCAACAGCTTATAGAAAATGCAAACTAATAGATGAGAACCTTTCTCCTGACCCCTTTGTAAAAGCCCTGCAGGAGGAAGCAAAATTTAATATTCTTTCTGGGAAAAGAAATCTTGGATTCGTATAAAAATTTTCATAGAAATTAAAAATTAACTCTGACATAATATTGTCAGCAAGTTTTGATACAATATATAATATTGAAAGAACTAACTCTTATGACACAGGAGATCGTTACATGAACAAATTTGATCGGCTTCTTTATATTTTAAATAAACTTGATAGAGGGGAAAAGGTTAAAGTCAAAGAATTTGCAGAAGAGCTTGGGGTTAGTGAAAGAACTATATATCGCTACATAAACTCACTTATAGATGCTGGATTTCCAATTTATTATGACCGAGAGAAGGGAACTTATGCTTTCGAAAAAGGCTTTAGCTTAAGTAGAGCATTACTCAAAACCGAAGAAACTTTAATCCTTGCACTTTCTCGCAATTTTCTTGAACCAGCAGTGGGTAGCAAGGCAACAACAATTTTAAAGCAGATAGAACAAAAGATAGCCTTAGCTTCTAAAAATTTTACTCCTTTTGAAGAAGTTTTTGGAATTCAGGGCTTCTATTCCTCTCCATATCTTTTTGATCTCTTAAAAGACCTTTCTACAGCAATAAAGGAGCATCGAATAGTGGAAATTGAATATGAATACGAACCGGGAGAAGGAAGAGATTTTAGAGAAATAGAACCTTATTTTGTATTTTATACTGGAGATTTCTGGTATGTTCAGGTCTGGTGTAGAAAGAAAGAGGGGGAAAGGACTTTTGCTCTTGATAAAATTCGCTCATGGAAATTAACCGACCGTTATTTTTTACCTAAAAATGAAGTGGCTTCATTAGAAAAAATTCAGGAATCATTTGGTCCCTATGTAGACGCTAAAAAAGAAGAAATAGTAGTGCATTTTTCTCCAGAAGTGAAGCAGTATTTTTTACGAAGAAAGTGGGTAAAGGATCAGGAATGTAAAGAACTGCAGGACGGGTGGCTTGAAGTAAAATTTAAAGTAAGAGGTGTGCACGTTTTCAAACATTGGCTTTACCGCTGGCTTCCTTATTTTAAAATAATCTCTCCGGATTGGCTGAAAGAAAAAGTACAGGAAGAGCTTAAAGAAGCTTTAAAGAACTTGTAAAATTTTTTATTTTTTAAAAATTGTATAAAATCTTAATATTATGGTGTCGCATTAGAAAATATTATTAAGAAAAAGAAAAAATTATTACCGTCAAAAAGGGGGAAGTAAAATATGGGTGCACATCAATTTTCACCTGAAGAATATTCTAAAAATTTAAATAAATTTTTTGTTACCCTCTCTCAAATTTATAAAAATAAAGACGAAACTTATAAAAGAGAACTTCGTCATTTTTTTGAAATTATTACGACTCCCTATAAGATTCTTAAAGAAGTGGAAGATGAATTTAACTATCGTTTTGCTGTAAAGTTTAATTTAATGGAAATTTTTAAACCTGATGAACCGAAAATTTCTGGAATTATAGCAGAACTTTTAAATCCAAAAGGAACTCACGGACAGAAAAATATTTTTTTAGAATGTTTTATAAATCAAATTAAAAAAGAGCTTCAGATCTTACAAGATAAAATACCTCAGCAGCATACAAAGTGGTTAGAAGAAAATGTGGATTGGGAGAATGTATCTGTAGCAACAGAAATGGATATAAAAAATGGAAGGATTGATATTGTAATAAATCTCTCTGAATTTAAAGTTATTGCAATAGAAAACAAACCATGGGCAGGTGAACAGGAAGACCAGCTTCAAAGGTATGTGGATTATTTAGAAAAAGAAACCGAAAATTATTTACTTATCTTTTTAACTAATGAAGGAAGAATGCCTGAAAGTTTAGATACCAAACAAAGAGAAAAATTAGAAAAAGCAGGAAAATTTATAATACTTTCTTATAACAAATTTTTAAAAAATTGGCTTAAAAATTGTATAAAACTTTGTGAAGCCGAAAAAGTTCGAATCTTTTTAAAGGATTTTATAGCATGGATAGAAAAGTATTTTCCAGAAAATATGAACTTTTCTTAAATTAACAGTAAAAACTAAAGAAGGGAGGAGAATTATGTTTGATAAGAAAGAGTTAATTAAAAAATTTCTTTTAGATGAGAAATTACCAGAAGAAGAAAAAAGGCTAAGGTTTGAAATTGCTTGGGATATTTGGGAGAATTTTGAAAATATAAAAATTGAGTTAAAACAAGATCTTATAAGAAAATTAAAAGAAAAAATAGAACAGAGTGAAGAGTTTAAAAATTATATAGTAATTAACGATGGATTAATTGAAAAGCAAAAGTATGGAAAATTATTAGTATTTAAAAAAGAATGGAGATTATTAGAAAATATAGGCATTCTTCATTATGCTTTAGAGGCAGAACAGAGTAATATTTGTCATATGTATATAGGTATTAGGAAATTTAATGAAAATAATGGTATTCCATTTAAAGGAAATTGGCAAGCAGAAAAAGAGATCGGTGAAAATTTACTTGGTATAATTAAGAAAATTTATAGTACTTTAGGAGGAAGTAATAAAAATTGGCAAAGTGAAAATTTATGGATAGCTTGGAAATATCTTGACGAGCCTTACAAAGGTATGTGGCAAAAAGAGTTTTATTTTGAGATAATCACTAAAGATGGATTTGAAAAAGTTCGAGATTATTTATTTAGTCAATTTTTAGAATTAAAAAATAAAACAGAAACTTTAATAGATGAGTTTGTAA
>JAGGXL010000088.1 GCA_021163085.1 Thermodesulfobacterium sp.
AACAGGAAGAATATGAAAACGAAGAATTAAGAGAATTTAGTTTCAATTCCTCATAGGTAGGCTCAAAACCTATTTCTAAAAAGCTTGCAGCTACTGACACGTTTGGGTTTCAATTCCTCATAGGTAGGCTCAAAACCTTTGCTACATACACCGTTTTTGAAATGCAAAGTTGAGTTTCAATTCCTCATAGGTAGGCTCAAAACTTGATTTCAACAGGGATAATAATATACGCAATATTATACTGTTTCAATTCCTCATAGGTAGGCTCAAAACACCACTCCTTCTTTAATAGCTCTTGTAGTTATACCAGTTTCAATTCCTCATAGGTAGGCTCAAAACGCATTTAAAATTAGTAAAATTAAGCATATTTACTTTTCAAAGATCATATATTCTTTTCTTTAATTTTACTCAAAATCTTTGATTTTACAAGAAAAACTTTTTCGTCGACCTTCAAGATTTTTTACATCATTGGACATCGACGAAAAGAGGAAAAATAGAAAAATTTTTTTATTATCCAGTAAAGGTAACAAAAAGATAGCAAAATAAATCTAAATGGAAAGAGCAAAGTGTTATAAAAATTTTTCTTCAGCCCCCTTTTGAATTCCTATTATTTCTCTTTTTGTATACCATTTACTTCTAAAAGTGTAAATTATTATTGAGTCCTCTTCCGGATTAATTATTCGTCTCAGTTCTATTTTTAGTTTCTCAAGTTTTGCTGGTGAAATTTCGCCTTCAAAAACAGAGTTCTGCACCCAGTAAAGATATTTCCTGCAGGTTTTCAACACTTTTGCAACCCTTTTTTCATTTATATCGTATACGAGTATTATTTTCATTTACCACCACATTACAAAAGGTTGGTATTCTTCTTCACCAATTAGGTGTTTTTGAATTTTATAAAGCTCAAGCCTTATTAGTTGTCTGTAAGAAACATGTCTACCAAGTCTTTTATGCTGAATAGTAGATCGCATTTTTTCTTCCATCTGCTCTATTACAATTTGTCTACCTTTTTCATTTAATACTATACCATCAAGCTTTTGGTTAAAATGTTCCTTTTTTATCATTGCTTTATTAATAAGACTAAATATTACCCGATCTCCTATTATAGGCTTAAATATTTCTGCAACATCAAGATTTAAGGTAAACCTTCGCATATTTGTTGCATGAAGATATCCGATGCGTGGATCAAGATGAGTATGATAAATTTCACTTAAACAATATGTATATATTAAAGAATTTGTAAAACTTATAAGAGCATTTATCCTGTTTTTAGGAGGACGTTTAGAGCGTGCCTCAAAAATAAAATGTTTATTTTCAAGAATAGAATTAAATGCATTATAGTATTGTTCCCTGATGTTACCTTCAATTGCCATCAGAGTATTTGTATCATCGCATTTTTCAATGGATTTTGATATCTCGTTAATTTTCTCAATTGGTTCATTAAGAGGTTTCCCGCGAGTATGATAGTAATTCAGCACTCTTCTAATATTTTCCACTGCTCCTAAAACAAACTTTTTCGCCAGTATGAGCCTTTTATTGATGTCAAGATAATGTTCTGCTTGTTTAAGAATCATATATCCTGAGTTCAAATGTTCTCTTGGATAAAATGAGCCAATGTAGTAGCCATAGTAGTTAAAAAAGTGCATTATGATTTCATTTTCTGTAAGAAATTCAAGAAGTCGCTTGTTAATAGTAACTTCACCAAAGATAAACAATTCAGATGTATTTTCTACTGGTATATATTTTTTTCCTTTTTCAGATTCAAAATAAAGGGTATTTCCTTTTCTTTTTATCACACCATCTGAAAATATGTATATTGTGCGTTTCATGACCAGCAAAACTCCCTATATCCACATTTAGAACAATATTTTATTTTCTTAGCTGGTGGTGGCATTCCCATCTGAATTATTGATTTTATCTCCCTTTGCGCCGAAATCAGTTCATCCTCAATCTCTTTTGTTAGGGTTACAGTGAGTTTCTTTCTTTCCTTTGGAAAAAGAAGTTGCCCAGTAGCTGAAATACCAAGCTGTTTTAATCTTAATAAATAGTAGGCAAGTTGCATCTTTGCGCTTTTTTCAAATCGAGAACTCTTTTTAATCTCACAGATTACTATATTTTCTTCATCTATTTTTAGTAAATCTATTACCATGTTTTCAATGTGTATTTCTTTTTTTTCTCTTTTATATGATTCCTCTGAAATAAGCCTTCCAATCTCTATAAAAGGGTTATCTTGCCAAGGAGTTAGTTGCCTTGACATAAGCCATACTTCCCGTGGACAGATGTAATAGTACCAAATAAGAGTGGCTGGAGGATAATTTATTTCTACCATATAGCTATTTCAGGTTCAACTTTGTACCCTGTTTCTAAGTCATAATACTCTTTAAGCTGAGATATCGGTACATAATAGGTGTTATCAATTTTGGGCGGAAGATGTTCAATAAAAATTGGTATCGAAACGATATATAAATAAAAATCTTTTCTAATTTTCAGAAATTCGTTCTTCCGTTCAAAAAAGTTTTTAATTTGTTTAATTTTTTGAAATTCTTCCCACACCTTCTTAGCTTCTTTGTCATATTCTATAAACACATCTATTTTAGGATAGTCATCCTCAATCAGTTTAAAATCTGCAATTGATAATTCATCGTTTCCTTCTCGGTCGTATTTTAACTTTAAAACAGCCTGAAAAATATCTTCTGATTTGTCTTGACTCATTCTATCTAAAACCAACCTGTAATATTCATCAAGAAGTTTATAAATTTCAGATTCATCAAATAAATTTTTTTTAGACAAAAGTTTTTCTGTAATTTCAATCAACACCGGGTCATAAATCCGAGTTGCGTAAAGCTTTTCTTTATCATCAACTAATTTATAAACTTTTACAATGCCAATTTTATCCTTTGCATTTCTATTGCAACGACCAGCAGATTGGACTATAGAATCAAAAGGAGCTATATCTCTTATCACTATGTCAAAATCAACATCAACCCCAGCTTCGACAAGCTGAGTGGAAACAACAACTTTATACTTTCCTTTTCTTATTTCTTCTATCCTTCTTAGTCTTTCTTTAGGCACAATATGGGTGCTTAAATAACTTTTACAAACTGGTAAATCATTTAGGAGATTATAAAACTCTCTTGCGGAAGAAATAGTGTTAAAAATGAAAAGCATTGTTTGACGAGATTTAACAATTTTTTCTTTTAATTCTTCTTTTAATTTTAGAAGGGTAAATTTTTTTCTAACATTTGAAATGATATTAACTCTGTTTAAATTGCTATAGTAACTTTTAGTGTTTACAAGAGATATTATTTTGTCTTTTTCTATAATCATTGGTTCAGTTGCGGTCATCATAATTAAATAAGAGTTCAACAACTCTGATACAGCTTTTAAAATGGCTCGAGTTATTCCCCAATATTTAATTGGAATTGTTTGAATTTCATCAAGTATAATAATAGAATTAGCAAGTTTATGGAATTTTCTTAAAGTATTGTTTTTATTAGAAAGTAAGGTATGAAATAGCTGAACGAATGTGGTAACTATAATTTCTGAATTCCAGCCCTCAATGAAGGCTTTAGCTAAATCACCTTCATATTCCTCATCAGTTGTTTTGTAATATATGTCAGATAGATGATGATGTTTTAATAAAAGGTCTGAAGTTGGTTCAACGCTGTTTGCCCTGAACACCTTTTCTAATAATTTAGCATTTTGGTCAATTATACTTAAAAATGGCAACGAGTAAATGATTCTTGGTTTAATATTATTGGTATTTTCCAATTTATTTTTAAGTTTCAAAGCATAGGAAAAACCGATTAAGGTTTTGCCAAGTCCTGTTGGAAGGTTGATTGAATAAAATTTATTATTTAGATTAGGAGCTTGGATGTCTACTTCTTTAAAGGCTTTTTGCCTTAGTTGATTTATGAATGTTTGTTTTGGATTAAGTATTTTTAAATAACTTTTAACCAAGTCTCTATCTTCAAAATCTTTTCTTCTAAGAGATTCAAAATTACCTATTACTGCATCAGTCTTATCAGCGTCGATTAGAAGAGAATAAAGTAGATTTAAAATTATGTAATTTTTAATTTCTGAGGTTCGCCTCAAAATCTTCTTCAAAGTTTTTAATTCTTGATGAAAATTTTTTATCCATTTCTTAATTGTGCCTTTTTCTAATTTTACAGGAAAGCCGTACACTAAAAGACGTTCCATAAGGATATTAAAAGCTAAGTCGTCTATATCCTCTGTTTGCTTTAAAAGAGTTTCAGCATCTTTATTTTCATCAAAGTTAGTTACTTCATCCATAACATCTATTAGGTCTCCATGATGACGTCTTACGGCAATATATGCAAATAAAGGTAAAAGCTCATTTTCTAAGTTTAATCCCTTAACTAAATAATAGGCACATATTGCTGAAAATAAACTGTGCTGAGTTTTTAATTTGTTTTTTTCTCTCTCATCTGCAAAAAGATACTTTTGAAAGGATTTTGTTGCCTTACCAAGGTCGTGGCAAAACCCTATAATTCTTACTATTGGTAATAATTCATTCTTAATTAATTCAGGTTTTTCTTTAAGAAAATATTCCATTAAATCTGCTACATTTCTAAGGTGCTGTTCAAGAGGTTTCCCAGGATGTGAATACAAATTAGAAAAAGGTAATGATTTCTCCATTTTTCAGTTGATACGCTATATCCACATAAGCTTTTATTGTTTTTCCATCGGGTTCGTATACCACATCTTCATAGACTTCAACAACTCTATCAAGATTCATCTTAATTGGAACTTTTTCTTTAAAATATTTTTTATTAGCTTCTATATTAATCCCTTTTCCTACAAGTTTTTTTATAGGAATAACAGAATATATGTAACCTTCATAGTTTATTAATTCTTCGCTGTCATATAAACCAACAAAATTAAAATCAGCAAGCAATTCGCTTAGCCCTAAAGATACATTAAAAATAGATTTATGAAATTGAATAAAATTAACTAGTTTTGCAAAAATTTCTTGATCTTTATGAATTAGGTAAATACGGTATTTTGGTGATTTAATGAATTCCGTTCTTATCTGAGTTCTTGGTTCGTGAGTTTTAGTTTTAAATAACAAGCAGTATTTATTATCCTTTGTGTTTATAAGATTTATTCCTATTCTCGTTTTTTGAAGAGGATGTAAGATTCTTAAAGCAAGTTGGCAGTTGTCATAGATGTTAAATATTTTTAAATTTTCTTCCTTGGAGATACCACAGATAGCACCAAGTATCCCGGCTATCGTAGGAGGAGGTGGAAAGGAAAAAGTTAACGGTGAGGTAGTGGTATAATATTTTCTAAAATGAGCGTAGTCTCCAAAGATGTCAAAAACTAAAATTTTCATAAAATCCCCTAAAAAAGAAATTCCTGTAAAGTTAAGTTGGTAAAGGCCGAAGAAATGCTAATTATTCCTCCCTCTTTTACAAGCACAACTCTATCATCTACTTTATATCTTAATTTTTCAATCTTGCCTGAACACTTTGCTAGTGTATTTACAAGTTGAGTAATATCAACTTTTACTTCCGATATATCTCTAATAGCTTCATCAGGTTTTTCAGATTGTATTGAAATTAGTTTGTCAAGTTCTCCTACATAGAAGTTTTGTTTTTCTTTATAGATAATTTGTAAAAGAAAACGAGGTGTTTGTCCAAATTTTGAACCAGATATTAAATTTTTTGTCCCATCCCACATAGCCTCAAGCATAAGGTCAACATCATCATCGGTTAAAGGGATATTTTGCATTACGACTGCATTTTCATTAACAATTCCATAAAACACAATCAATGAGTAGGGTAAAATATATCTTTCAGTAAAGGTTCCTTGTTCTCTTCTTTCTCCTGAAGGCATAACAGTTGTTCCTTTAACATAGGTTAAATCGACTTTATGTAAGGATCTTCCAAATTTAAACTGAACAGGTCCGGTTAAGGCTATAGTCTTATCTTTTACCGCAGTTGTGCAACCAAAAAGCCTGATATCAATACATTCTCTTACAATATTCCCAAAATCTTCAATCCTTTCTGCTTTAGTTTTTAATGTACCATCTTCTTTTCTTACTTCTCTGATAAAAACCTCCACTCCTTTGTATTCGTATAAATAATCTCTAATCGTTCTTTTTAATCTAACATCAGTAACGATGTTTACCCCTGTCTCTTCATCAATCCTTGGCTTATTTTCATCTAATGGATCACCATTGGGGTTGGCATCCTTAACATCATAAATAAATAAAACTTCTGAACGGTTCTTGATAATTTCTGACATTACTAACCTCCTTACTTTATAAATTTTTTTGCTTAATTTTATAAACCTTTATACTATTATTGTTTTAAGAACAACTTTACTTCTCGAAGTGATTTGACTTTAATCATTTTTGCTTTGTTTACCTTTACCATAAACTACTTTAGCCACCTCATCATATAAGTTCATCCCGCAAACAAAGTAATAGTTTATTTCATCAATAGACATTCTCCAGTTATCACCTGCTTGAAGAAGATAAATTGATGCTTCTTGTGCTAATAATTTTTTGCCCTTGTCAAAAGCTTCATATTCTTCCAGTTTATTAATTACCTCCGGTAAGAGAGCTTTAATGTCCTTTTCATCCATTTTTAAACTTTTAAGTTTTTTCATAAAAGGAGGCTTTGAGTTTCTATCGGCATATTGTTTGTTTAACAACATTTGAGTTAAAGCCCCAAGTAAAAATATGCCCCTTTTTGCAAAGGTGTTTAACGATTTCCCATATTTAACAAAAATTTCTTCAAAAATGCTTCTCTCCATCTTTTCCTCCTCAAAGTTAATTAAACAAAGTGTTTCAAAAAAGCTTACACACATCATAGCATCTTTAGTTCTTGACAAATAATAACCATCTTTGATAAACTCATTTTTTATGGATTGCATAAAAAATTTAACAATAAAAGAAAAATCAAGACTTTTTCCTCTAAATATTGAATCAATAATTTCAAGAAAGTATTTATCAAGGTCAGAGTCCCTTTTGTCCTCATCGGATTTCAAAAAGAAGGTTCTAATCTTACCGAAGTTAAATTCTTCTTTAAAAACAAAATCAACCTTTTCTTTGGTTTCAAAAATCTTTCTTAACCGTGACGGTAATATGTCTTCAATTAAAAGTAAAATTCTTTCAGCACTTTGTTGAGATTGTATAAATAAAAAATTAAAAGATACAACATCCCCTTTCTCAGAGAGATACGCAAGAATTTCATTTTCGTCATTAGTAAGCCTCTTTATAGTTCTTTTGGTTAAAAAAATAGCTTTCTGAGTATCTGACAATATATCAATTATCTCTCTGATTATTTTATTATCATCTAATAAGGTTTTGGGAATAAGCTGATATTTTAATCCATAAAATTTAAAGGTTAGCTTTAGATCTATAAATTCTCTTCCTTGTTTTAATAAATCTCTACATTCCTGACAAACAGGAATATTTTTCCAGAAGTTTTGTTTGTCAAAACCTGAAATAAAACCTAGTTTATCATCGGTATCAAAATTGTATACAAACGTTCTTGCAAATACAACATCTCTAATTTCTCCACATATTGAGCAAACTTTGTTCTGGGAAGAAGTTTTTTGAATCTTTTTTAAAATAATATATTGATGAGCCTTTTGAAACAATTCGCAGTTTCCAAGATATTTAGATCCAGCTTCAAGTTTAAGTGTTAGGAATTTATTTTCTTTTTTGGGAATTTCTTTAATTTTCTTTTTTAAAGTTTCAATTATGTGTTGTTTAGCATCATCTATGTTTTTAAGAATGTTTTTAATGAATTCTCTTTCATTATCAGTTAAATCTGGAACATTTTTACAAATTTCTATCCAAGTTCTGATTTTTCTGAAAGTTTTTTCAGCATCAGTAATAGGAGCTATAGGTGCTGGTCTATTCCCTTTACTTTCTCCCTCTTTATAAAGATAAAGATCAATTTTATCAAACTGAAATTGTTCTTTTTCAATACCCTGATAGGAATTGTTTTCATCAAGGGTTATAACAAAAATATACCCTTCGACCTTCCTCCTAACATCTTTAACTAATTCTCCAATCTTTCTTACTGACGAAAGCATTACATTAATTTTTATATTTTTACTTTTATTTTAAAATTAATCAAGATATTGTTAACTCTTTTTGCAAATTTTTTTAACATTCCATTATATTATCCTATTACTTCGTTTTCTTTCCATACTTTTATACAGCCAAAGCTTAAAGAATTTTTTGCTCCAAGCCCAACATCAAAGGCAAGGTTAAACAGTTTTGGATGGAGGCTCAACTCAAATATCCCATCCCAACCTTTTATCACTGTATTTTTATATATAATTACTCTTCGATGCTTGAATCTGACATTGTAAAGCTTAATCCTTGCAAAATGTTCTTCATGGTTAATCTCACATCCGTGCCAAGTCCTAAGTTTTCTTAAAAGACTTTTGATTAAAAGTTCCTCAAACTCCTTTTCAAATGGACTGTAATAATAAGTCCTTTTCCTTTGCTCAGCAGTCTTAAGGGTGCTATAAAAAGTAGTTATAGGAAAAAGGGTTCTTACATAAACCTTTTCCTGATACTGAGGCAATCCCTCAACCTCAACGGATAATAAAACTAAATTTTTCTTATCAAGTTTTATCTCACCTGTATTCATTAAATTCATTGCAAAAGATTGTATAAAATCCTAAAGAGGCGATAATACAATAAGTTTTATCTTCCCATATAGATATATCTTCCTATCCTTTACATAGGCTTTTTCCTCTGGAATAACTTTTGAGAAGGTAAAAAACTTAAGTCTTCGTTTTGTTTCTGGATTTTTAAATCCCTGTTCATGGATTTTTTCTGAAAGCGAACTCTCAAAGTGCCTATAGATAAAGCCTTGAATAATTTCGTTATAATGACAAGATAAAGTAATGAAAGACTTTTTTAAATGTTCAAATTTTAATTTGAGCCACACCTTTAATTATTTCAAAATCAAATTTCTTTTAAAAGTATAATTATAATTACAAAAATTTTTGTTGTCAAATTAGTCCCTATGTCCCAATTTCTTTTTAATTTATTATGAGGTGGTTCCCAAAAATTGCACAATTTAGTAAGGTGGTAAAATTTAAGAAAAGAGAGAAAGGAGGGGACCATGAAAGGCAGAAAAAATTACACTCCAGAATTTAAAGCTAAAGTGGCTCTCGAAGCTCTCAAAGG
>JAGGXL010000166.1 GCA_021163085.1 Thermodesulfobacterium sp.
ATTTATAAAAGAGCCAATTCTCAGCAAGGCAATTTAGAACACGATTATATTTTTCCAAATGTCATAAGAAAGTTTTTGGAAAATTATATATCATTTAAAGTTCCAATAGGTGGGGTACACATACATGAAAAATTTAAAAGGTTGTGCCAAGATTATCCTGAAATAAATGCGGGAATTAGGAACTATATTGAAAGTTTTACCCAGGATCAATCACATCCCTTGTATCAGGATAGTCCAACTGATTTTGATACAAGACTACTTGGTGAAATTCATGAAGTATGTAAAGCGGTTATAGAATTAGTAAAAAAGACAGATTCAAAACATTATCAACATTTATTAAGCGAAATACAAGCGGGGTAAAATTGCTTGAGAATCAAAGATTAAGTCAGGAATACGATGTTCTCTCAAAAATGGGGTATCTTAAGAAAGATATTCCCAAGTATATAGGGAACAATCTTAATCCCCGTTTTAAATTAAGATCCTATCAAATTGAGGCAATTGCAAGGTTTATACATTACCTTGAAGAAAATCCGAACAGAAAGAAACCAACTCAATTATTATTCAACATGGCTACAGGTTCGGGGAAAACTCTTTTGATGGCTGCCAATATACTTTACCTTTACAACAAAGGTTATAGAAACTTCCTGTTTTTTGTAAACAGCACCAACATAATAGAGAAAA
Organism: Thermodesulfobacterium sp.; assembly: GCA_021163085.1. GTDB lineage: Bacteria > Desulfobacterota > Thermodesulfobacteria > Thermodesulfobacteriales > Thermodesulfobacteriaceae > Thermodesulfobacterium. Next base: position 682 of record JAGGXL010000166.1, read on the forward strand.
CAAGAGCCAACTTTTTAAATCCGGTTTCTCCAAAATATCTGTTTAATCAAAGGATTAAATTTGAGGATAAAGAAGTTACTATAAGAGAAGTTTCTAATTTTGATGAGGCAAACGGAGAAGATATAAATATAATCTTCACAACAATCCAAGGACTGCATAGCCAGTTAAATCTTTTTAGAGAAAACTCTATTACTTTTGAAGATTTTAAAGATAGAAAAATCGTTTTAATTTCAGATGAAGCTCATCATATAAATGCTTGGACGAGAAATAAATTGAACAAAACCGAAGAAGAAATGAAAAGGACATGGGAATATACTATTATGCAAATTTTGAATTCAAATCCAGAAAATATTATGCTGGAATACACTGCTACTATTGATCTGGAAAATCCTGCTATTTATGAAAAATATAAAAATAAGTTAATTTTTGAATATGAACTCAAGCAATTCAGGATTGATGGTTATTCAAAAGAAGTAAAGGTTTTACAGGCAGATCTTGAAAATTGGGAAAGGATGTTGCAGGCGGTTATTTTAAGCCAATACAGAAGAAAAATAGCAGAGAGAAATGGGATTAGGTTAAAACCTGTAGTACTTTTCAAATCAAGGAGTATCAAGGAATCAAAAGAAAATTATGAGTTGTTCAGAGAAAGAATAGATAATCTAAGTGAAAGTGATATTGAAACAATAAGTTCAACCGCCAATGGCACTATCTTAGAGAGAGTCTTTAATTATTTTGAAAATGAAGGCATAACGTTAGAAAACCTTATAACTGAATTAAAAGAAGATTTTTCTGAAGAAAAATGTATTTTGCTTGATTCTGAAAATATAGATAAAGACAAGCAAATTAGACTCAATACTCTTGAAGATGAAAATAATGAGATTAGAACTATTTTTGCGGTTAAGATGCTTGATGAAGGATGGGATGTTTTAAATCTCTTTGATATAGTCAGGCTTTACGACACAAGAGATGGACGATGGACAAGAGACGGAAGATATATTCCGGGTAATACAACTATCGCAGAAAGACAGCTAATTGGGAGAGGTGCAAGATATTATCCTTTTAAAATTAATGAAGATGATGATCCGTTTAAAAGGAAATTTGATAACCAGCCAAAACACGAATTGAAAATCATTGAAGAACTTTATTATCACAGTAAACACAACCCGAGATATATACAGGAACTTACGACTGCTCTAAAAGAATACGGCATAATGCCTTACGAAGAAAAAGAGATCAGGTTGAGAGTGAAACCTAATATAAAAAACACTGATTTTTGGAAGAAAGGATTTTTATTTGTAAATAAAAAAGTAGAAGCCAACCGAAAAGGCATTAAAACTATTGATGATATTGAAATAGAGAGAACATATAAATATAAACTTCCCACGGGATTTTTGAAAGAAGATGTTGTTTTGAAAGAGGAAACAAGTGAAAGTAATTCATTTTTTGAACCAACTTCTAACACATTTAGATTGAGCGATTTAGGAAATATGATTATAAGAAAGGCTATGGCAAAACTTGATTTTTACAAGTTTAATAATCTCAAGAAATATTTTCCTTCTTTAACATCCTCTGATGAGTTTATCAATTCCCTGAAAAATATAAGCGTTGATGTTATAAGTTCTAGAGAAAAACTTTACAATCTTACACCTGAAGATAAATTGAAAGTGTGTTTAAATGTATTGACACAGCTGGAAAATGAAATTTTAAACGAGTATGTGGAATTTAAAGGCACAGAGATTTTTATACCGGTAGAAATTAAGCAAGTTGTGAGGGACAAACAATTAAAGATAAGTGTTGACGATTATGCAGATCAGGAATATGGCGTACCTATGAGTAATGCAAGGCATACAGATCTAAGATTAACCTCAATCCTGCATTAAGGAGAGTTAAAATTGCGGAAAAGATGGTATAAAGGGAGTTTTTGAATTTCCATGTTTTCCTGATTTGTTCAGGATAGAACTTGAAAAGACTCCTTTCTCTTGCTATAA
>JAGGXL010000050.1 GCA_021163085.1 Thermodesulfobacterium sp.
AAATATAACTGCTTAAAAGAAGAAAAATATTATTTATAATAATATTTTTCTTCGTTTCACTTCGAAAAATATTATTATGAAACTCGCTTCTTTTTGACCTGCTCTTTACTGCTCTTTTCATATTACTTGTATTTACTCCTATTTACTTTAATTTACTTTTTAAAAACTTTTTTTAAGTTATAGTCAAAATATTTGTATTTAATTGAACTGCTTGTAAATCTTTGTTTATCAATAAATTATAGCAAGGGTAAAATAAATGAATTTTAAACAGTTTTTTATTTAATTTTGTTAAAAATCGTCTTTTTTCGTCATTTTTCGTCATTTTTCGCAATCTCTTGTTGCCCTTGTTTTGGCAGCCACTTAGACAAAAGCCAATTCACATACGCTGGACTACACTCCAAAACCTTAGCAACATCTTCTTTAGTAAGTTTCCCAGCTTTATAGAGATTCACCAAATGCTCGTTATAGAGCACTCTGTCTTTAAAAAACGGGTGTTTTTGGGCTTCCCAAACTTCGGGTTTCACTCTCAACAAAATCATTTGCCCACAGAACGGGCAGACGAAACTTCTGCTTGCCTGATTTTGCTGCTCCCATCTCCTGAACTTCTTTTTAAGCATCTCCAATGCTTTATAGGCATCAGATTTAACGCTATCCTGACTCTCTTTAGTAATCCCCAAACTATTTTTTAAAGCCAAAATTTGATTCAAATTCTTATGGATAGCATTAATTAACTCTAAAGGAGCAGATTTGTTGTCTTTATGGAACTCATTTAAAATATTCTGTAATCTTAAATTCAATATCTCCAAATATATCAATTGTTTAAGAGTATTTTTCTCGCTGATAGTCTCTATGGTATATTCTTTTAAATATTTCTTCAATAACCTTTTTGCTTCTTTTCTCTCTTTTTTGTCAAAGAACAGCGACTCAACATCTAAATTCTCATCCCATTCCTTTTGTTTTTGTAACGCAATCTCCGTGAGCTCCTCATCACTCAAATCCTTGAACCCAGTCAAATGCCTCAACTGATTTTTAATTTTCTCTAAATCTCTCATTTATAATAACTTGCTAAATCCAACCCACCTCCAAACCCAATCTCCACCAATTATACTCTCTACTATATATTAATCACTTTATAAGCAATTTGTCAACCCCTAAAATAATCTTTATTAAATTTTTTTAATAACTAATAGTAAACTTATAATAGTCAATTAATCATAATTATAAACTTAATATATATATTTGGTAGATGGGTATATATATGTCTTAACTCTGTTTTAACCTTGTTTTTAGTTTATATTTAATTGATAGATGGTAATAGTCGGGATAGTTTATAAAAGTTTTTAGTCTGTGCGATTTTAGACCCCCTGGTATATCCGGACAACAACATATTGGGATAAAATGAGATAACATATATTTAATGTTATAATCTGGGGTAAAGTTAGACATTTGAGGGTAATAAAAAAGCCTCCTCTGGAGGCAATTTTAACCTCCAGAGGAGGCAATTAGGAGGGGATTATTTAACTAAACGACAAATTGCAAGCCTCGTCGAGTTATAATAACGACGAGGCATCTCCGGAGTGTATAACTCTTTGGCGTATGGGGATGTTAACCTCCTTAGTGTTTTAACATCCCCCAAATTATTTTTTACCTCCTTTAATACTTTAGGAGGTATTTTTACCTCCTTAATTTTTTTACCGTTTAAATAGAGTAACACCATCCTTTGTTTTTTATCCACCTCCATCCTTACCGATTTTTTATTTTGTTTTTTAGACATAATCTCACCTCCTTAAATACTTAAAAAATCCTCACCTATCCTATAATCTCTCAATTTATCCAACGCCTCCTCTAAATCGGAGGCATCAATCTCATCCGGGAGGATACCCATGCAGAGGTCCTCTTTAAACCTCCGCATGGCATCCTCCCAGCCTCTCTCATACATTATGGAGCCGTATAAATCTAAGTCATCATAAGTATAGAGGCGTTTTTTAAATTGACGCCTCCATACTCCTCGTATGAGATAATACCACCACCTAAACCTCCTCAATAACATAACTACCTCCTTTATCTTTATTTTATCCTTTTTTATGTTATTAGGTATAATGAGAGTATAAAAATTAAATAACATCATCACCTCCTTATCTTTTAGATTTACCCTCATTATACCTATTGTCTGTATCATCTTATTTAAAGCATACCACAATAATAAATCTTGTCAAGTATAAAATTTAAAAATTTTTTAAGGAAATTGGCACGAATTTTGCATGTAAATTTTACCCCCGGACAATCAATTTTACCATCAGTTATTTAAAAATTTTATTAAGTTTTTATTTAATAGTTATTTATTATTTTAAAAGTATTATTTATTGTTTATCTTGGAGTTTTTAAATTATTTTAAAAAGTTTAATCAGAAATTTTTAAAATGGGATTAGAAATTAACTTTCTAATATGGCTTAAATATAGTTGGGTAGAAATGGGTTTTCTAATGTGGCTTTAATATGGCTTGGCAAAAATTAGGAAAAATCAAGAAAAATTTTTTTAAATTTTTTTGTTGACAAAGAACTGCTTCTTATGATATGTTATTATCAGTTATTTGATAATAAAGGAGGTATAAGATGAAGTTAAAGGATATTATAAAACCAGAAGAAGTAAAGGTAAGAAGATGCCCCAAATGTGGGGCATCAATGTATGAGACGGGAACGGCATGGAGCTGTTCCCGTTGTAATTATTACGAAAAAAAGGAGGTTAAAAATGGATAAAGAAAGACAGATTAGAGGATGGAAAAATTATAATGAAGGAGAGAGATTTGAATTGCGGGTTCTTTACAAACTGCGGAGGCGAAATCATTTGACAATTCGCTCCGCAGGGAGTAGAACCCCTGTGGACATAATATCGTTCCGCAGGGGTTCGATATGGTGGATAGTCGTTAAGAAAAACGGCTATCTACCTCCTAAAGAAAGGACGGAGTTGGAGAAACTCCGTTCTGCAATCCCGCTCCATCCAGAATGGGGGCGGGTTCAAATAAAACTCGCCTACCTTGGAAAGGGTAGGCGAATTAGGTTCAAAACAATATGAAAGGAGGTGTAAGAATGAACATAGCGGAGAAGGTATATGAGGAAATTAAGAGTAAAATGGAAGCTGAAGGAGTAGACCCTTTCGATTTCTATTACAGTGGTGGCTATGACCTTGCTATAGAGGTTACCAAGAAACACGGGGGGAGTTACATTTATAACAGCAACGCGGAGGGAGGTTATGTTTCATTCGCACCCACATATATTTACAGGTTTCCCGATGGGTCACTTCTTCGAGTGACCTATTCGGGGTGTTGGGTAGAAAAAAGGAGGTGAAAAAATGCAGATAGTAAAATGTAAAAAATGCGGATGTGTGATGTTTCACATTTGCTGTGAGAATGTGTGGATATGCCCTTTCTGTGAGGGCAAAGTAGACCATCCCATCACAGAAGAGGAGTATAAGAAGTGGATAGAGGAACAAGATAGGATTGCGAAGGAGGTGTGGGGATGAAAGCGGCGGATGTCGTAAAGGAAAAGGTAAATAAGATAATGCAGAAGGGTTGGGTGAAAAAACCTGCCCTTCTGTATGTAAAGAAGGGCCTCTCTTATAATCAGGTAAGAGAGGTCCAAAGAGATTTTCCTGTCCTCCCCTTCTTAAAGAGGGTAGAGGATGGAAAAGTTCTATTTGACGGATTGCTCCTCCTCCCAGAAAGATTTGGGAGGAAAAATCCGTCGGAGTTGAAATTAAAAAGTATGAAACCAGATGACTTGGCAGAAGCCAAACGGTTAGATTTCGCATACAAAGAGATGAAAAAAGCAAGAAGATATTGTGGAGAACTCTGGATGAAAAGAACATGCAAGCGTTATGCTTGCAAGAAATACCCACGCCTGAAATTAGGGTGTGGGATAAATGAAAAAGTAAACAAACTATTTGGAAAGGAGGTGTAAGATGAAAATTTTAGCAAGAAAAATGGGTAAGTTTGTGAGAGAAGATGGGACATATGTTTTAAAGAGGTTAGTTCTTGTAGAAGGTTATGGTTGGTTACCAGAAGATAGTCTTTTGTTTAAAAGAGTGTTATTAAAAGAACAAGTAAATAGAAAAATAAAAGAAAAGGAGGTGAGTAAATGAAAACATTATACTTTAGAAAGGAGGAGGCATTTTATATGTGGAGAATTCTCTCCATGTATAGGATGCTTCCTCTGGTGGTATTATGTGAAAATAAGGTTATCGGAGAAGATAACCTTATTTCAGAGTTGGGAAAAGTGTTAAAAGAAAAAAGACAAAAAGAAAAGGAGGTGGTAAGATGAAGTGGTATGGTGAAATTTGTCCGTTAAAGTTTAATTCAAAAACTTTGGATGCAGACGGAAATGTAAAAGAAGAGTGTTGCAAATGTGAAAAAGAATATTGTGCTTGGTGGATTAAAGAATATGTTGGTGAAGGAAAACATAAAGGTTATTGTGCAATAAAATTAATAGCAGAAAGGAGGTGAAAAATGAAGATTAAAAAAAGTATTAAATGTAATAGGTGTGGTGGAAGGGCAGTAACGAATGACCCGATTGAAAAATTGGTAAAATCGGGTAGAACATTCTCGGTGTTTTATCAGTGTAGAAGATGTGGGTGGTGGAGGGATTATATAATCAGAGGAGAGGGGGTGAAAAAATGATAGAAATAATAATGAGTATAATTATAATGATAGAGAGTTCTGGCAATCCTCTTGCCTATAATAAGAAGACAGAAGCGAGGGGATTATGCCAGATAACAGAAGTTTGTTTGAAAGATTATAATGACCATCATCAAGTGAAATACAACAAAGAAGATTTATGGAACCCAGAGATAAACATCAAAATTGGAAATTGGTATTACAATAAAAGAATACCAGCGATGCTGAAGTATTATAAAATTCCAGATAGTATAGAGCATAGAATAATAGCATACAATTGGGGCATAGGAAATTTAAGGAAGTGGTATAAGAAGGGAGGAGATTATAATAAATTGCCTAAAGAAACACAAAACTATATAAGAAAGTATTATAAATTATTGAAGGAGGTGAGGTAAATGTATATAAGAAGAGGACATAATCCAAAAAGGCTTCAGGTGGTAGAAGAGGGAATGGAATACTTAATTCAGGAACACGAAAAGGGAACAATCTTTTCTTACAAAGAGTTAGGAAGGGGGCACAGGTGGAATAATCACTGGCTTCCGTTGAATTTCTATTTTGTGGCCAGAGGGTTTATCAGAAAACTGAAGGAGGTGAGATAATGGCTTGTTTGGTTATTTTCGGAGACAAAATTGATGTAAGAAAAGATACACCAGTGAAAGAGGCTATTAGAAAAAAATTAAAGGAAAAAGGTATTTACAACTTCAGTATAGAGGTAAACGGAAAATACATTAAAAACATTGATGAGTTACCAGAACTTTTTAAGAATAATACCATCGTAATAGAACCAGTTTATACTTGTTGGGACGGTTCATTTACTGTTGAAGCATCAACCATTGAAGAAGCAAAAAAGAAAATAATGGAGATATACAAACAAATGGAAAGAGATGAACATCTTGTTATTCCAAACAAACCCATTGGGAAAATTAAAAAATTAAAAGAAGGAGTTTATATTTCTTATGTTGGTTTTAAATTTTATAAAAAGGAGGTCAAAAATGAAAATTAACATATTTGAATTGGCATTAAAAGTATGTAAAAGAACGGGGAGGTATTCTGTGGATGCCTTCTTGGATAATGCAACAAAAATAAGAAAGTGGATAGATGAAAATCCTAAATTATTTGATTATTTAATAAATGGAAAACCAATCAAGAAAAGCCTGCTGAATTATTATAAGTATAAGAAAGGATTAAAATTTCTATAATCATAGAGGAGAGGGCTTCGGCTCTCTCCTCTTTCTTTTTGCCTTTTTGCTTTCGGTAGATTAGAATGGCCGGGACTTCAGCAATTTTTTATTTTGTATGACTACAATCACTATGTTATAATAAAATTGACAATGAGAGATAAGGTTCTTTGATAATGTTGGAGTAGCCAGAAGTTGTGGCGGGGCTTCTGGCAAAAAAAGATAGGAGGTGAAATTATGGATTTAAGAGAACTTAATGGTGGGGATACTTTGAAAATCAACATCGCTGGAGTGGAAGTGGAAGTAGAGAGAACAGCACCCGTGAAAGAGACCCTGAAACAACTTTTGGAAGAGAGGGGGATTGACAATTTCGTCATCTATCTGGATGGCGAAGAAGTTACCTCCTCTGCTGAACTTCCAGAGACCTTTGAGGATGTTGAAACGCTGGAAGTCCAGCGGTATGTGAAGGCGGGATGAATTAAAGAACGGTGGGCTTCCCGCCAGCCCGCCGTTCCGTTTTTATACTTTATAATATGCGAAATATAATATAGGAAAATATGGAGGTGAAAAAATGGAAATTTTAATAGTTATATTTTTTGTTTTTCTTATTTGTATTGGTTATATTTTAAATTATATCATAGACAACGAAATTTTCTTTAGAAGATGTAAAAACTGTGGAAGCAATAAGAAGGAAATTAAAGGAAAATATTGGGGTTTTGGAAAATATGAATACAAATTGTATTGTTCCGAATGTGGTTGCCAATTAGAATATAATTTTGGCATCCCAGAAGATAAGTATAAAAAATTGTTAAAGAAATGTAAAGAGAAAGGAATTAAAATTAGGAGGTGAAATTATGATAGATTTAGATGTGAAAATGGTTTCCCAAGCAAAAGAGGAATTAAATAATCCTCTTTCATATTTAAGATATAGATTAAGAAGCCACTATGAAAATAAAATTTATCATATAAAACAGGTATATGGGAAGTATGCAATTCCTTTTAAGGATGAATTTGAGAGTGAAATTGCTTTCATCAAAGATTATATGTTAATTAAAGGATGGGAAGGACTTTTGGAAATAAAGAAAGTTTATTATCGTAAGAAATTATATTACTTTAAAGAACCTTTTAAAATTGAAAATTACAAGATATTTGGAAAGTTTTCTGGTGGAAAATTAATAGGTTTTTTAGTGAACACCAAATATGGATTCCATACAACAGGAGAATGGCGTTTCGGCTATTATAGTTTATGTTTTGGAGATTTCACCCCCAAAGATTCATACGATACTTTCAAATCCTTTAAAGAAGATTGTGAAAAACTTGCGAAGGTTTTGGAAACAATCCATATTGGTTCTTTGGGAGATTGTGCTTTACCTGGAAACCAAAGATATAAGAAAATTATAATAGGTGATGAAGAAGGCGCAGCAGATATAGTAGAATGGATAAGAGGGATGAGCCTTTCAAAATTAAAAATTTTATTAAAAAATGAAATCCTAAAGGAGGTGTTATAATGGAAGCAATTTATGATAGGCAAAAAAGTTTGAATTTAAAAGAAGTAAAGGTAGCTTCTATTGTAGGTTGTGGAGGCACCGGTTTCTGGACTGCTTATCTTCTGGCAATGAGTGGAGTGGAACATTTAATTCTTGTGGATGCCGATAGAGTAGATGAAACAAATTTGAATAGATTGCCTCTTTCTAAAAGACATATTGGAGTTCCTAAAGTAGAAGCAGTATACGATATGGTGAAAAGAATTAGACCGAATACATTTATAGAAACTTATCAAAGAAAAATAGAGACAGAAGAGGATTGCTCTATATTATCTGGAGTAATCTTCGCCTGCACAGATAATCTGAAATCACAGAGGCTTCTATGGGCGTATGCAAAGAAAAATGGACTGAAGTATCAGAGGGTGGGTTATGACGGAACTGTTCTCTGTGTAACGAAAGCATTCCCATTATCCTTTGATGAGCAATCAGAGAATGAAGCAGGTTATCAGATAACTCCTTCTTGGGTTATCCCAGCAGTTCTTGCAAGCGCATTTGGAGTTATGAATGTAATGTATAAAGAAACAGCGATAATGGATGACATTGCGAAATTAGGAATTATAACTTCATCTTATATCCCAAAGCATCTTCTTAGAGAATTAAAAGATAGATATTATGATGAAGGGTATGAGGACGGAAGAGAAGAAATATTGGATAACATACATGATTATATTCCAGATGGATACGGGTATTGCGAAGATTGTGAATACCAATATACGGAGAGCGAGATGGAAACTGCCAGAAACGAATCGTATGATGAGGGATATGATGATGGAAGAGACGAAGGCTATAACGAAGGATATAACGATGCAGTTGAGAAAATTAAAAATGGAAAACTCCCAGATGGATTAACTCTGGAAGATTTAAAAGAACTAATTAACTCTTTAGAAAAAGAGGAGGTGGAAAATGAGTAAGACCAAAATTAAAATTAAGGAAAAAAACACGAACATATTGGATGTTGAAGTAAATTACTATAAGAATTGTGATTATTGCTCAAAGTTAGAAGATACTCTGTATGTTCCTTGGGAAATTTATACTCAATGGTTATATTTATTAAGATTATATCCAGATAAAGAATGGGCTGGAATATTGAAAATTGAAGATAAAGTTATTAAAGAATTTATTGTTCCAAAACAGGAGATAAGTTCAGCAAATGTTGAATTTACCGATGATGTTAATGGAAATGGAGTAATCCATAGCCACCATTCTATGGGTGCTTTTCACTCTGGGCAAGATGATGAGGCAGTAAGAAACTTATATGAATACAGCATAGTAATTGCGAATAACGGTTATGATGCCTGCAGAAGGATTAAACTTCCGTGTGGTGGTTGGGGATACATCAACATCAAATTGGAAATTATAAATGCCCCAGAAATCCCTTTTGATAACATCCAAGAGAAAAAAGTTGTAATTCCAAACTACAATTATAAGAAAGATTTTACTCCAATTTACAATTATAAAAAAGATGAAGATTTAAAGAATAATAAAAAAATTGAAGAAGAAACCGACGAAGATTTTAATAATGATTACGAACTATTTTTTGAGAAATGTAAAAAATGCACTGCCTTCAATTGTAAAGATTGTGAAAATGGATTTATGTTAGACGCATATAATTATGAATTGCCATTCTGTATTGATTGCAAAACTTTTGACTGTAAGAATTGCTGGAAACTTAAAAAATACCTCAAGAATTACCCCGAAGATAAAGAGTGGGTAGAACAGTATTATTACTGATTTAAATTCCTTTATCAGAATTTGCCCATTTGCATTCGCTCTTTATTATCTTAAGAAAGGAGGGATATCTGATGGATATTTATGACTATGGAAAAAGGTTAGAAGAAGCATTTAAAGGGATTTTAAGAAGAGATATTGAAAAATATGGAGAAAAGGTGGTTTGGGATATTATTGAAACAATTGAGGATGCAGAATGTAGAGCAAGAGCCAGGAAACACTACTATGAAGTGTTAAATGAAAACCGTTAATATGGCAATATGAAGGTCGGAAAATTATATAATATTCCAAAATTTAAATGGGAGTTAGTAGAATTTTTAAGTAGATATTATCCAGAAGATAAATGGAAATTTAATAAAATGAGAAAAAAGAGGTTATATGCGATATATTATAATATAAGAGAAAAGGAGGTGGAAAGATGAAAAAAAGAGAGAAACTTTATTGCCCCTTCTGTGGGTCAGATAGGTTTATCAGAAAAATAATTGAGATTGACGAAATTGAAATCTATGACGAAGGAGATGCAATCATAGACAATTGGATAGAAAATATTGAGAATGACTATGTTGAATTAAAATGTAAAAATTGTGGGAAAAATGTAATTGATGAAGAGTTAGTAAAAGAAGGAGGGAAAAATGAGTAAAGAAGAGGATTTTATTAAATTATTTACCTCTTTAAGCAATAAAGAATATGAAAAAATGATGGAAGCAATTAAGAAAGTTGCTGGAGAAGAGATTGCGAAATACGCAATAGCAATTGAGTATGCTTCCGTTTTAAATAATTTATTTGGAGTTTCAACGGGATTAATTCTGGTGGCGTTTTTGGTGGAATTGTTTTTGAAAGATAAGATAATCTTCAAAGAAAGGGGGGTGAGTAAAAATGAACCAAACTCTTGAAACTAAATATGTTATAAACAGATTTCCTATTATGGCTACCTACGGATATGTTATTGCTAAAATGAAAGGTTATAATGAAGAGTTAAGTCAAGCGTTAGGTTATGGGGTTGCCACAGGATACGCAATTCTTAAAAATGTTGGGCTCTCATTGAAAACTATCACTCCATTTAATTATAGAAGCGAAGCAACAAAGAAACAAAAACCAACTTTAGAAGACCAGATATTTGTTAAAGAAGATGAAGACTTTAATGATTATGAGTATATAGAGTTAGGGGGGATAGAATTTATTAAACATAAACGAGAGAATAAATTAAGAGGAATTAGAAGGATTAGAGGAAGACAACAGCCCTTTACTGCTGAAGATTTTAAAAGAAAAGTAATTGATAAATTAAATAATGTTAAACCAAACGGATTTGAATTTTTAGTTGAAATAATAAAAAGAGATGTAGAAAAGAAAGGATTTGATTTGAATAATTTAAGACAATGGGAGTATTATAATTTTTGGAAGGAGAAAAGAGATGTTTGGCGAAGTAGTGGAATCTGGACAAATTAAAGGAGGTGAGAAAGATGGAAGCAAGTTTATCTCAAATTTTCGGTAAGTTAAACGATTATAAAATCTGCAATGGGTGTGGTGTTATCAATTGGTATGAAAGAAAAGAGTGTTGGT
>JAGGXL010000069.1 GCA_021163085.1 Thermodesulfobacterium sp.
AAGTAGAAACTATTTTTAAATAAAAAAAACTAAATGAAAATTTTTAATGAAACTTATAATTGTAGCTAATAGACTCCCTTTTAGTGTTAAAGAGAACCTTACTTTTGTTAAAAGCCCAGGTGGGCTGGTTTCAGGTCTTGAAACTTTTTTAAAACGATCCGATTTTAAAAAGTATACATGGATAGGCTGGGCTGGCTCACATTTAAATAAAAAACAATTTGAAATTGTAAAAGAAAAGGCAAAAAGAAAAAAATGTTATCCTGTTTTCATACCTGTAAAACAGTTAGATAAATTTTACAATGGTTTTTGCAATAAAATCCTTTGGCCCCTTTTTCATGGATTTTCAAGTTATGTAGTTTATGATGAAAGCTATTGGGAAACTTATGTAGCAGTTAACAAGCTTTTTTGTGACGAAGTAGCCAAACATGTTACTAAAAATTCAGTAGTATGGATTCATGATTATCATTTAATGCTTTTACCTTCCATGTTAAGAAACCTTTTTCCTGAAATAATGATAGGCTTTTTTCTTCATATACCCTTCCCACCTCCAGAGCTTTTTATGCAACTTCCGTGGAAAAAAGAGCTTCTTGAAGGTCTTCTGGGATGTGATCTAATAGGGTTTCACATTTATGAGTATACTACTAATTTCCTGAGAACACTTTCTCGCACCTTAGGAATAGACCATAAAATGGGAGAAATTCTATATGAAGATAGATTAGTAAAAGTTGAAACCTTTCCCTTGGGAATTGATTTTGACCTATTTCATAATGCCTATGAAAGAAAAAAAATAAAAAATTTAGTAAAAAAGATTAAAGACCAACTAAAAAATAAAAAAGTTATTTTTTCTGTAGATAGACTGGATTATACTAAAGGAATTTATAATAGACTATTAGCGTTTGAAAAAGTTTTACTGAGAAGACCTGATCTTCACGAAAAAGTAGTTTTAATAATGGTAGTAGTTCCTTCAAGAGAAGGAGTAGAGCAATATCAGAGAATGAAAAAACAGTTAGAAGAAAAAATCAGCGAAATAAATGGAAAATTTGGACAAATTTATTGGACTCCAGTATTATATTATTATAGATCTCTCAATTTTGAAGAACTTGTAGCACACTATTTAGCTACAGATGCTATTTTAGTAACCCCTTTAAAGGATGGAATGAATCTTATTGCTAAAGAATTTGTTGCTTCAAGAAAGGATAAAAAGGGAGTTATTATACTTTCTGAATTTGCAGGAAGTGCCAGAGAAATGGGAGAAGCAATAATTGTAAATCCTAATTCTGTAAATGATATGGCAGAAGCTATAGAAACCGCTCTTGAACTTCCAGAAGAAGAACAAAGCGAAAGAATCTATCTAATGCAAGAAAGGTTAAAAAGATACAATATAGTAAAATGGGGACAAGATTTTTTTTCTGTTCTTGATTACCTTAAAATTAAAAAACTTAAACTTAGCACTAAATTACTAAATCAATCACTTATTGATCAAATTAAAAGCTCTTTTCACAAATCTTCTCACCGAATCCTCTTTCTTGATTATGACGGCACTTTGGTACCTATTGTTTCAAAACCACACTTAGCTAAACCAGACAAGAACCTTAAAGATCTCTTAAAAAGCCTTTCTGAATTCCCTAATACAGATGTGGTAATTATTTCAGGAAGAAAAAAAGAAGATTTAACAAAGTGGTTTGAGGGAATAAAAATTAATTTTATCTGCGAACATGGAATATTTATTAAAAAATATAACAAGGACTGGGAATCACTTGTAAATATAAACCCAGATTTTAAAAAAAGCATTAGAAACATAATGGAACTTTATGTAGATCGTTTACCTCAGTCTTTTATCGAAGAAAAGGAATTCTCTATAGTTTTTCATTACAGAAATGCTGATCCTGAACTTGCAAGCTTAAGAGTAGCAGAACTGATTGACGAATTGTTAATATTAACTGGCAATTTGCAAGTCAATCTTATCTTAGGAAATAAAGTTATAGAAATAAGACCTGCAGGTATTGACAAAGGTGTAACAGCTAATATCTTTCTTAAAGAAAAACCCTATGATTTTATTTTGGCTGCAGGAGACGACACTACGGATGAAGATTTGTTTAGAAGCCTTCCTGAAACCGCAATAACTGTTAAGGTAGGGATAAAGAAATCTTTTGCTAAATATAGTGCAAGATCTTATATAGAAGTAAGAAAATTATTAGAAAGCTTGGTGAAAAATGAGTAATTCTTTTATTTTTAAATCTGAGTTTTGGATACCTAAATATACAGGAGTAAAGGTTTGTTCTATTAAAGAATTTATAGAAAATCTTAAAGTGATTGACAAGTTTTCTATATTTTACCACATGTATATAAATATTTTTAATTATCATAATTTACCTACCTTTTATACTAATAGTATTTCCTACTGGTTTTATAAAAACGGCCGCGTTTTGCTTGCGGAAAAAATTTCTATTATTGATCCTTTGGATTATTACGATCTGGAAGAATTGAGAAGAGTCCTTGTGCAAACTCTTGAAGAAAACTACGATGAAACTTGGAATGGAAGAGAGGTAAACCCTTTTTACTTTATTAAAGCAGAAAGAGAAATCATTGAATGTGGGTATTTTGCAAATACCTTAGAAGAATTTATAGAAGGAATTAAAAAATCAAGTATAAATTCTCTATTTTATCATCTTGTAACTTCAAGGATAGAAAACAAAACTTTGATAAATGATTATTCTGCCTGGTTAGTTAATATAGGAGAGGCTAAGAAAGCAGAAAAAATAGATAAATTAGATCTCTACACTATGACTCTTTATGAAATAAAAAAGAAGATAATAAATATTCTGGAAGGCGAATAATGTTAGAACAGTATATACCTTTTGTTGGCGAAGAAACTATTCATGAATTGTTCCTTATTAGTAAAAAACTAAAAGGCCTACGAGTTCTTCATGTAAATTCAACTTATAAAGGCGGTGGTGTTGCAGAAATTTTACACCGATTAGTTCCTCTTATGAATGACCTTGAAATAAAAACAGATTGGAAGGTTTTTAAAGGAGATAAAAAATTTTTTACTTTTACTAAAAAGCTGCATAATTTACTTCATATTGCTTGTGGTCATTGTATTAATAGTGAAGAGATTGTTTACTACTTAAAAATCACTTATGAAAATTTTAAAGAATTAGATACAGAAAATTATGATATAGTGTTTATACATGATCCTCAACCTATGGGTCTTATTATAAAAAAACAGCCAGGACAAAAATGGATCTGGAGATGTCACATAGATACTTCATCTCCTGATCCTCAGGCTTGGAATTTTCTTGAAAATTTTTTAAATACTTATGATGCTTGTATTTTCCATATGCCTGAATTTATTTATGAAAAAATAGAAATCCCTACTTATACTATTCGCCCATCTATTGATCCTTTACATCCTAAAAATATAGAATTACCTGAAGAAGAAATTCAAACCACTCTAACAAAATTTGGATTAGATCCTGAAAAACCTCTTATTCTTCAAGTTTCTCGTTTTGATAGATTGAAAGACCCTTTTGGAGTCTTAAAAGCTTTTAAGCTTGTAAAGAAAAAATACGACTGCCAGCTTGCTCTTGTGGGGTCTTTTGCCCCAGATGATCCGGAAGGAGAAATTGTATATAAAGAACTTATAAATCTTACTTCAGATGAAAAGGATGTATTTGTATTAAACCTTCCTCCTGATAGTCATAAAGAAGTTAATGCTTTTCAGAGGGGAGCAACTGTTGTTGTGCAGAAGTCCCTAAAAGAAGGATTTGGGCTTGTTGTCTCAGAAGCTATGTGGAAAGGAAAACCAGTTGTAGGTTCCAATGTAGGAGGAATTAAAAGACAGATTGTTCACGGAGTTACAGGTTATTTAGTAAACAGTATAGAGGGAGCTGCAGTAAGAATAAAACAACTATTGGCTAATAAATATTTTAGAGAAGAAATGGGATTTCATGCAAAAGAAAGAGTGAAACATAGATTTTTAATTATCCGCCATTTGAGGGATTATCTCATTCTTATGTATAAGATTTTAAATCAAATTTTTTAGCCTTAAAGGTTCGTTAAACAGGCTCCACAGAGTTTACATTTCTCTATTTTACAGAAAGGAGTTGGTTTTAATTCAAAAGCTCTCTGCCACTCTTTCCAGAGGAAGTCTTTTTTAACTCCGGTATCTATTTTGTCCCAAGGAAAAACAGTATCAAGTGATTTCTCAGGTGTCAAAATTTCAAAAATATTGGGGATAGTTTTTAAAGCACTTTTAAATCCCTTTCCTTCTGCCATTAACATAAGAAAATCTTTAATCCTCTGGTCTCCTCTTGCTATTAAAGTCTGAATAAAAGCCTCCTTAGGAGTTTCCACTCTTAAATTTTTAATATATCCCAATTTTTTCTTTATAAAGTTCTCTTTTTCTTTAAGCATCTTTAAATCTAAAAAACTGTGCCATTGAAAGGGTGTATGAGGTTTGGGAACAAAGAAAGAAAAAGTAAAAGAGAAATTAAGCTTAAACTTCTTTTTTAAAAGCCTTTCCACAAATTTAACAGTTTCTTCTAAATCGCTCAATTCTTCCAGAGGAAGCCCCAACATAAAATAAAATTTAACATTCTTCAGTTTCTTTTCCTGAAACTTATTTAATGCCCAGAAGATTTCTTCCTCTGTCAAATTTTTGTTTATCACCTTTTTAAGCTTTAAAGATGCTGTTTCAGGAGCAATAGCAATGCTTTTTGTTCCCTTCAAAAGTTCTAAAAATTCTTCATTAAGGGTATCTATTCTTAAAGAAGAAAAAGTAAGAATACAGTTTTTTTCTAAAAGCTTTTTGCCCAGACTAAAAACCTCATGTTTATTAGCAAATTCAAGACCTATGATTCCTACTTTAGAATTTTCAGGGATTTCTCTTACTATCTCACTTAAAAGCTCCTCTGAATAACTCCTTGGAGGTCTATAAACAAATCCAGCAGCACAAAATCTGCATGCCCTTCCACAACCTTTAGAAATCTCTATTAAATAAGTATTTGAAAACTCTGCCTTTTTACTAATAAGACTTGAATAAACGGCCTTGCTTAATTTTTTGCTTTTAGCTACCTTTATAGTGAACTTTTTTCCAAGATGTGGAATATAAGAGAACGGAAAAGTATTTAAAATCTCAAGCAATTTTTTTTTACTATGAAAATATTCAACAAAAACAGGAACTATTTTTTCTTCCAGGGCTTCCCATTCCCCTATTAAAAATCCGTCAACAAAGGGAGAAAGTGGTTCAGGATTTAACCAAACAGCTACTCCACCAGCTAAAACCACTTTTCTTCTATAAGTAGGATCTAAGTCTATACCTCCTAACATTAAAATTTTTAACACATTTATGTAATCTACCTCAAAAGGAATAGAAAAAATGATTATATCAAAGTCTTTAAGAGGTCTATTGCTTTCTACTGACCTTAAGGGTTCTTCTTTTTCAGGTAAAAATACCCTTTCACAAACGATCTCTTTGTATTGATTTAAAGCTTCGTAAATATATAAAAACCCAAGATTTGACATTCCAATTTTATAATAATTAGGAAAGACAAGGGCAACAGAAACTTTATTTCTCCATCTTTTTTTTATGTAATTTTTTTCAAATTTTAAATAATTCATGAGTTCTAAAATATACCTTGCAAGGTTGTCTTTTTGATTATAAAATAGTTTTTAAATTTTAACAAAGCCTGTTCCCTTATGAATAAAAAGTTTTTAATAATTGCTGGTCCCTGTGTATTAGAAGACTTTGAAACCGCTTTTTACATTGCCAAGTTTTTAAAGGATCTGGTTTCTAAATTTGATTTTGATTATGTTTTTAAGGCTTCTTTTGATAAAGCAAATAGAACTTCTCTTTTTTCTTACAGGGGGCCTGGTCTTGAAAAGGGCATTTCTTGGTTAGAGGAAATAAAGAAAAAAGCAGGTGTTAAAATTACCACTGATGTTCACGAAACATGGCAAGTAAAACCTGTTTCTGAGGTGGTGGATATTATTCAAATTCCTGCTTTCCTTTGCAGGCAAACAGATCTTGTTATTTCTGCATCTCAAACAGGGAAAATTATTAACATTAAAAAGGGGCAATTTATGTCACCTTGGGACATGAAATATGTGTTAGAAAAAGCTCAGGCTTCAAATCCTTCAGAAGTAATGCTTACCGAAAGGGGATACTCTTTTGGATACAGAAATTTAGTAGTGGATTTCAGGTCTATTCCTATTATGAAAGGCTTTGGAGTTAGAGTTATTTTTGATGCAACCCATAGTGTTCAGCTTCCAGGGGGGGGAGAAGGGAAATCAGGAGGTCAAAGAGAATTTGTTCCTTATTTAATAAGAGCTGCTGTGGCTGTGGGTGCTGATGGTATCTTTATGGAAGTTCATCCAGACCCTGATAAAGCACTTTGTGATGGACCAAATTCCTTACCTCTCTCAGAGCTTGAAACAATTTTACAGCAAATAAAAGACCTAAGATGTGTGGTAGAAAAGCATGGAATATCCTGAAAGTGTACTTAAAAAGGCAAGCAAAATAAAGTTTCTTCTACTTGATGTAGATGGTGTTCTTACAGATGGAAAAATCATAATAGATAGTCAGGGCAACGAAATCAAACATTTTAATGTGCTTGATGGAATGGGTATCAAACTTTTACAAAAAATAGGTGTTGAAGTGGGGATACTTTCAAGCAGATTTTCCTTGGTAGTGAATCACAGGTCAAAAGAACTCGGTATAAATGTTTTAATTCAGGGGGAACTTGAAAAGCTTAACTCCTATAAAAAACTTCTGAAAGAAAAAAATTTAAAAGATGAAGATGTAGCCTATATGGGAGATGATTGGGTAGACCTTCCTATTTTAAAAAGAGTAGGACTTGCTATAGGAGTACCCAACGCTTGGTATCCCATTAATGAATATGTAGATTATGTAACAAAGCATCCCGGAGGTTTGGGAGCAGTAAGAGAAATTTGTGACCTTATTTTAAAGGCCAAAGGAAAATGGGAAAATTTATTAAAGTCTTATCTGGCATAATAATCTTTTTTTTTCTTTTAAGCTCTTATTCATTTTCTTTTAAAGTGGTCTCTCATAATCTGGAATACGCTTTTTATAAAAAAACCAAACTTGTTTGGAGTTTTAAGATAAAAAATTTTATCCAAAAAGAAAATGGAGACTTTGAAGGTAAAGGAGTTTATATTATAAACAAAGAAAAAAGTCTCAAAATATGGGCAGATAGAGGTTTTTATAAAAAAAATGAAGACAAATTTTTCCTAAGAAACAATGTTCATCTAATAACCTCTCAATATGGAGAGGTTTACACCGAAGAGTTACTATTTTTTCCCGAAAAAAATCTTATTCTAACAGATAAAGAAGTGCTAATAATAAAGGAAGGATTTAGGATAAAAGGTAAAGGGCTTATATATGAGGTTGATACTGGAAATTTTAGGGTAAAAGAAAAAGCAAAAGTCAAGTTAAAACTTTAAAAAACATGGCTCTAAATAAAAAAGCACTTCTTTCTGCTTATGAAAAGGCAAAAGGACACAGAAATAGAGTAAAAGAAAAATTTTTAAAAGGAGGTTCCGAAACTTTTACTGACGAAGATCTTCTTGAGCTTCTTCTTATTCTGAATATACCTTACAAGGACACCAGAAAGTTGGCAAGAGAACTTTTAAATCACTATAAAACACTTGATAATGTCCTTGACGCTCCACTGGAAGAATTATCAAAATTTAAAGGACTTAAAGAAAAATCAGCTTTGCCTTTAAAAGTGGTAAAAGAGGTTGCGAGAAGGTATTTAAAAGCAAAAGCTTTAAAGACTGAATACCTCAGGTCACCTGAAGAGGTTTATAATTATCTCCGATACGAGATGCAAAATTTATCAAGAGAAACTCTAAAAACGATTTATCTTGATGCCAAATCCAGAGTCCTTGCTATAGATACTCTTTTTGAAGGAACTATTACTGAAAGCGCTGTATATCCAAGAGAAATTTTTGCCAAAGCACTTGAAAAAAAAGCTGTCTTTTTAATACTCGTGCACAATCATCCTTCAGGAGATGTAAATCCTTCCAGAGAAGATATTAATATAACTAAAAAATTGATATTAATAGGATATTTCCTGCAATGTAAAATTATTGACCATATTATCATAGGTAAAAATGGTTACTTCAGTATGGCTGAAAAGGGAATTATAGAGAGTTTAGAAAAAGAGTTGAAAAAGGTTTTATAATGAAAGTTAAAATAGCCAAAAAAGCTGGATTTTGCATGGGGGTTAGAAGAGCTTTAAATCTGGTTTTAAAGGCTTTAAATGAAAAAAAATATCCTATTTACACTTATGGTCCACTTATTCACAATCCCCAGACTCTGGAACTTTTAAATAAGCTTGGAATCAGGATAATAAAAAGTTTAGAAACTGGAGTTCCTTCTGGAGTATGTATTATAAGAGCTCATGGAATACCTCCCCAAGAAAAAAAAATACTTTCTAAAAAACATGAAATTCTTGATGGAACCTGTCCCAGAGTTTTAAAAGTTCAGGCACTTGCTAAAAAAGCTGTTTCAGAAGGGAAAAATGTAGTAATTATAGGAGACAAAGATCATGCTGAAATCAAAGGGATTCTCGGTTATTGCAAAGACAAAGGTTATGTAGTTAGTTCCTTTGAAGATATAGAAAAATTGCCAGAACTTAAAGACTATGTAATACTTTCTCAAACCACACAGGATAAAAGACTTTTTAAAGAACTCTCTAATGCCATTCTCTCAAAATTCCCCAATGGAAAAATTGTCAATACTATATGTAATGCAACAGAAGTGAGACAAAACGAAGTAAAAGAACTCAGCAAAATCTGTTCCTCAATAATTGTTATAGGTGGGAAATTTAGTGCCAATACAAACAGACTTGCTGAAATTGCTAAAAAAGAAAGAAAAAAAGTTTATCTAATAGAAAAAGCCGAAGAAATTCCCTTAGAAGAGATTAAAAAAGAAAAAACAATCGGTGTAACAGCTGGTGCTTCCACTCCAAATTGGCTTATTAACGAAGTGGTAGATTTTTTAAAATCTCACACCTCTAAATTTCACAGATTTTTAAAATCCTTTTCCTTTTTTTCCTTCCTTCAATCTTTTAATTTTATCTTTTTGCTTTTGGGAATTTTAAACTTTATAAACCATCCTTTTAACTTAAGAACTTTATTTTTAACCTTGGCTACTTTCTCCTTTTTGATGCTCAAATA
>JAGGXL010000017.1 GCA_021163085.1 Thermodesulfobacterium sp.
ATCTTTCTCAATATCATCAAATAATTCTTCTTTATCATAATCATCTAAATTAATATCTTCTAATTTTATCTTTATTTCTTCAGCGCTTTCTTCATCCAATCCCACAACATATTTGTTAAATATTTCTTTCCTTAGTAGTTTCCCCTTTTTCAAATATCTTCCTAATTTTTCTAAAAATTTCATCTGGTTATCTAAGGATTTTCTAAAAGCTTCTACGCTACTTTCTAACCTCTTTAGAAGAATGGTTTTAAATATCCCTTCTAAGGCGATCATCCTACCCAATGCCATTTCTTCCTCTGGGGTCAGTTTTTCTACCTTCTTATATTTTAAAATTCTATAATAAGCCATAGTTAATTCTTCAGTAATTGTTTTAGAGATATCCCTATACATCCCCTGATAAGTCTTCTCTAATTCATAATCTATATTTTCTAAAACTCTTTCAGGAAAGCTTATTAGATTCCCATTTATTTCAGCATCAGGATAGTTATCTTTGATAAAATTCCTGGTACGTCTGATAGATATTTCATTTAAAAGATCATTTAATAAAGCCGGGTCTTGTCTTTTTTCTACATTTTTAAAAAATTCGAAAATTCCGGTTATCCCTTGTCTTAAAAAAGCCTTTTGGTCTGAACATACCATTAATATTATCTGCCAATACAAATCCCATAGAGTATTATTAATGGGCGTAGCAGTTAAAAATAAAATATAGGGCTTTTTCTGATTCTCTTTGGTAATTTCTTCTAACAGATTAAATAAATTTTCCCATCTATTGGATAAAGGATTTCTGAAATTATGACTTTCATCTACCACTACTAAGGAAACTTCTTTTAAACTTCCTCCACAAGCCTTGATTGCCTTTTTCTTAAAATCATCCATAGCCAAACTCTCTTGAGTTAAAATATTTTCAGATAATCTTAAGTCTTTTATCTCTTTGGTCCACATTCCCTTGATTTGGGCAGGACATACGATTAAGAAATTTCTCCTTTTATAAAATCCAAATTCTTCGATTACCTTTTTAGCAATCCAGGTTTTTCCTAAACCTACCGAATCAGCCACTAAGACTGTACTGTATTTTTTCAATCTTGAAAAAACTCTTCTTACTGCATCTTCCTGAAACTCTGCTAAATTCACTCTGGTTTTTATATACCCTTCTTTTAGCTTCTCTTCATCTTCATCAAACTTTAAATCTTCTTTTTGTAATTCATACAGTGATTTGATAAAAATCTGATAGGGCGAATATTTTTTACTGCCAAAACGGGATTCTTCTAATATCTTGATAAGTTCTTCTTTAAAATCAGAAGCCTGGTCCCAAAATTTATCAAACCATCTTTTTCTTATGTATTCAGCTTCCGCCTCTAAAGACACTATGTTTAATTCGGTATTGGAAGTTAAGCCGGCCCGGGTAAAATTTGAAGAACCTACTACCACTAAATTATCAAAGATATAAGCCTTGCCGTGTAAAAAATCTTTGGTATAGATACGAATCTCTACATTCTTCTTCTTTAAAAAGTTTATTAAATCCTTTACTAATTCATTCTGGCTTTTTTCTAAATCAAAACCCTCTACCTCTTCTTTTACATCATTCAGAAGCCTCTCTCCTAAAGTAATCTTCTCGTTTAACTCAGGACTTTTTCCTAGAAGAAGCCTAAAATGCTTTAACCCATTTACTTCTTCTTTTATCAGTTCATAGGCTTTGATATTAAAAAAGGCAGTAGCGATATCTAAATTTGAATTTTTAGAGGATTTTAAAACTTCTGACAAGAAACTCGCTAAAGTCTTTTTGGAATTATCAATAACTTTTTGGGGAATATATATTGAAGTCATTATTTCTTTTTCACACTCCTTGCTTTATCTAATCTATTTTTAACCAACTCAGCAGTAGACCAATAGACTTCTTTTCTTTCGTCTTCGGTTAATCCTAAGGCATCGAATACGATATCATCGAGGGCTTTACGGTCAGGTAGAGGATTGGGTTGTTGTTCTCGT
Organism: Thermodesulfobacterium sp.; assembly: GCA_021163085.1. Classification (GTDB taxonomy): domain Bacteria; phylum Desulfobacterota; class Thermodesulfobacteria; order Thermodesulfobacteriales; family Thermodesulfobacteriaceae; genus Thermodesulfobacterium. The sequence goes on from JAGGXL010000017.1 coordinate 1,987, forward strand.
ATGGGTTTATTTGGATCAAAGCCAAGTTCGGTGAAAATAGGATAGATTGGCCTTAAGATTAATCTTTCGATTGTTTCTTTTGCCTTCTCTTTCAGAATTATATCTGGATCTACTACCATTGCATCTTCGAGCTCATAAACTTTTAAATCCAAAAGAGGTAAGCTCCCTGTCATCACTCTACCATTTATCTCATAATAAAGTGGTAAATAAGAAGCATTAAGAATAATCAACATTTTATATATATTTATTTCCTTTTTTAAAGTTATTCCATATAATCTCGCATCTATAAAAAATTTATTAAAATTAAGCGGTATAAAGTATCTGTCTCCTGAAGACATATTGAATAAAAACATTCCCTTTATGTTTGGCAATTTGTACCATAAAAACCTGCTGGAACAAGTAGGTTTTAAATTAAATTCTTTCTTCTCTCCCCATTTAATATATTTATATGCAAATTTATTTTTAGGTATTTCATTATTAACATAAAAAACATTGAATTTAAAATTTATGTTTTCTATAATCATCGTCGATACTTCTTTTAAAGATTTTATTACTGGTTTTAAAAATTCTTCTTCAATCAACCAATAAGAA
>JAGGXL010000112.1 GCA_021163085.1 Thermodesulfobacterium sp.
AACATGTTTCTCCTGGTGAAAAATATTTTTTATCTGTTTTAAATATAAAATTTCCTACTGAAGAACTAAAACCTGTATTCAAATATCCAGAATAGTAAGGTTCAACCTTTTTGATTTTTACTAAAAGTTCTATCTCTTTTTCAATTCTAAAATGTTTTTTGTCTATATTTTTGAAATAAAAATAACCAGCCAGATAAAAGATGAACAAAAATCCTAACCACAATGTTAAATAAAAATTTCTTTTGTTAAAAACAAAAAACCAGAAAAAATATATAAAAATAAGAGACCCTAATATAAAAAGAGGAAATTTATAAAAGCTTAAGAAAAGGCCACAAATAAATGATGAGGTTAATATAAAAACAGGTATTTTAATTTCTCTTACCAAAAAGAGCTTCTCCGATTCTTACAATTGTTGCTCCTTCTTCTATAGCAATGTGATAATCATTGCTTGTTCCCATAGAAAGTTCTTTAAATTCTGAATCCATATAGGGTTTTAACTTTTCAAAAAGACTTCTCATTTTTGCAAAATAAGGACGAACCTTTTCAGGATCTTCTTCATAAGGAGGTAAACACATCAAGCCCGTTATCTTAATCCTATCAAATTTTTTTACCTCCTCCATAAACTCCTCTATTTTATCTGGATCAATCCCTCCTTTAGTTAGTTCTTCTCCGATGTTAACCTCAATTAATACAGGAACTATCAAATTCTTTTTCTCTGCCTGTTTCTGAATTTCCTTAGCAAGTTTTATTCTATCTAAGGTTTGAATAAGAAAAAATAATTCCAGAGCCTTTTTTACTTTGTTCGTCTGAAGCCTTCCTATAAAATGCCACTCTATAGGAAGCTCTTTAAGTTCTGAAATCTTTTTTTCAGCCTCCTGAACATAATTTTCTCCAAATACTTTTATCCCCAAATCAAAAGCTATTCTTATTTTTTTAGGACTTTGTTTTTTTGATGCCCCTAAAATTTTTATTTCTTCAGGCTTTTTACCCACCTTTTCACAAGCTTTTTGAATATTTTCCAATATTTTTGAATAATTTTCTTTAATTTTAGTTTTTAATTCCATTTATAATCTCCTTTTCTGTAATCACTATATCAACTTTTTGATCATGTTCTTCTAAAGGTAATTCTTCAAATATTTGAAAAGAAAAAGCTACTCCGATTTTAAATGCCTGAGTGTTTTTTAATACTTTATCATAAAATCCTCCACCATAACCTATTCTTCCTTTCTTTAAATCGAAAGCAACCCCAGGGACAAATATTACATCAAAATTTTCAGGATCCAACTCAGGATTTTCTGAAGGAGGTTCCAGTAATCTAAAAGGTCCTGGCCTGAGATCCGCAAAACTAAAAATTTGATGAAAGGTCAAATTTTTAGTTTTTAACCAGGTTTTAGGCAAAAATACTTTTTTCCCCTCTAAAAATGCTTTACCAATCAAGTACTTCAGAGATACTTCTTTATCTTTTGAAAAGTAGAAAGCTACTTTTTTAGCTTTTTTATACAAAGGTATTTCTTCAATTAATTTGCATATTTGTAGACTTAAATCTTTTAAAGTTTCAGAAGAATATTGCTTTCTAATTTGAAAAATTGAATCTCTTACGTGGACTTTGGGAAAATTGTTCATAAAAAATAGCCCCCAAATGGGGGCTATTTAGAAATTTATGTGTGAGTTCCTCTTTTACTCCTTTCTGCTACATAAAGTCTTGTTAAAGCCCTTTGAAGAGCTGCTTTTGCTCTTGCATAATCTATTTTTTCTGCCTGAGCTAAATAAGCCTGAATCCTTTTTTCAGCCCTTTCCTTTGCTTTTAAAGCCCTTTCTACATCTATTTCATATGCTTTTTCTGCAGTCTCAACCAAAAATGTAATTTTATTTTTTGATACTTCACAAAAACCGCCACTTATAGCTACCCACTCTTCTTTATTACCTACCCTATAATGGAGAGGTCCAATTTTAACTCCAGCTATCATAGGAGCATGGTTGGCAAGAACTCCGAACTCTCCTTCAATTCCTGGTGCTGTAACTATATCTACTTCTTCACTTACGACAACTCTATCCGGTGTTACTATTTCTAAAAGAATTCTAGCCATTTAAACTCCTCCATTATATTAACCTTCCATTATCTTCTTGGCTTTTTCTACTGCTTCTTCTATAGTTCCAACCATGTAAAATGCTGGCTCTGGTAATTCATCATGTTTTCCTTCTAAGATTTCTTTAAATCCTCTTATAGTATCTTCTAATTTAACATATCTTCCAGGTGTTCCAGTAAACTGTTCTGCAACATGGAAGGGCTGAGACAGATATCTCTGTATTTTTCTTGCACGAGCAACAATTATTTTATCTTCTTCAGAAAGCTCTTCTACTCCAAGAATAGCAATAATGTCCTGAAGATCTTTATATCTTTGAAGAACCTGCTGAACCTGACGCGCTACAGTATAATGTTCCCATCCAATAACATTGGGATCCAAAATACGAGACTGAGAATCTAAGGGGTCAACTGCTGGATAAATTCCAAGTTCTGCAATCTGTCTTGATAAAACCACTGTTCCGTCAAGGTGAGCAAAAGTTGTTGCAGGTGCAGGGTCTGTTAAGTCGTCTGCAGGAACATAAACACATTGAACAGAAGTAATAGAACCTTTAGTAGTAGAACAAATTCTTTCTTGAAGTGCTCCTATGTCTGTAGCAAGAGTAGGCTGATATCCAACTGCAGATGGCATTCTACCTAAAAGCGCAGAAACTTCCTGGTTTGCCTGAGTAAAACGATAAATGTTATCTATAAAGAAAAGC
>JAGGXL010000120.1 GCA_021163085.1 Thermodesulfobacterium sp.
CCAAGTCTTGAAGCTACAATTGCTGCATGTGAAGTCTGACCACCTCTTGCAGTAAGTATTCCATCTACCAAGGATATCTCTTTAATGTTATCAGGAACTGTATCATATCTTAAAAGTATTAAAGGATCTTTAGTAGACTTAAATTTTAAAATATCTTCTAAGGAAAACACAATTCTTCCAGATACAAGCCCTCCTGAAACACCTATCCCTTTACCGATAATTTCTAACTTATCTAATAATTTTTTATCAAAAAACTCTACATTTTTTTCTTCTCTTAAAATAATATCTCTTATTTGAAGAATATATAGGTCTTCCGGATTTTCACTTTCAAAAGTAAATTCTATCTCCTGATGCCCCCAGCCTTTTTCATATACAAGATAATAAGCAAATTCTAAAAGACTTCTATAAATTTCTGGAAATGCTTCTTCTAATGACGGACCTGCTCTATTTTCAATTTTTCTCTGTTCCAAGGAGATAGGATAAACATTAACCAATCCAGATACAACGTCTTCTCCTTGATTGTAGGGTGTATAATCTCCCCATAAAATAATCCTTGAAAATTTTCCTACAGGTGAAGTGGTAAGTGTAACCCCTGTCCCGGAGGAAAGCGTTTTATTTCCAAATACCATTTGTTGCACTATAACTGCTGTACCCCATTCTTCTGAAAGTTGCATAATTTCTCTATAAGCATTAGCCTTATAATTATGCCAAGAATTTAAAATAAGCTCTATACCCTTAAAAAGCTGTTCCCATGGATCATCACCTACAAACACACCTAATTCTTTAACAGAATTTTTGTATAACAATGCCAACTTTCTCATCTGCTCCCCGGTAAACTCTTTCTTTTTCTTCACTTTGTACTTTCTTTTGTGTTCTCTCATAAGGTTATTAAAAAAATCCCGTGGAATCCCCTGAGACATTGCCCAACTTTGAATAAATCTTCTATAAGTATCCCAGGCAAACCAGGTATTTTTACTAATTTCTGCCAACCCTTCTATTATTTCCTCATTTGCTCCTACATTCAAAATGGTATTCATCATTCCCGGCATAGAAATAGCTGCACCACTTCTTATACTAAGAAATAAAGGATTTTTTTTGTCCCCAAATTTTTTACCAGTTAAAGTTTCTAAAGTTTTTATATAATCTTTTATCTTTGCTTCATAGTCCTTCCAGAGTTCCTTATATTTTTTTATCAATCTATAACATCTAAAAACCTCGGTAGTTAAAATAAATCCATAAGGAACTTTTATATTTATATTGCCTTCTTTAGCAATAACTGTAAGATTATATCCTTTCCCTCCAAGATAAATAATATCATTAACCAAAGGATTTGGTTTGTGAATAAGAGAAATAGTTCTTCTCGTATCATAGCTAAGAAGTAAATTAAGATCTTCTGTCTCCACTTTATCTAAATAAGAAGAAAGAAGATCATATATCTTTTTGAGGAATTTATCTAAATATTTCAAAACAAAAGCATTATCTATAATCTCTCTAATAAGCATTTCACTAATACAAAAATAGGCTTCTTCTTTACTAGAAAGATTTTTGAAACATTTTTTATACTTTTCTAAAATATCCTCTGTATTAAGTGTAGAAAAAATTAGAGGGAATACTTTTAAAAATGGACTTGTATAATATGCCTTTATAATATGCTGAACTCCATCTATTAATCCCCTAAAAATATCCAAATATTGCTTATAAGTGAGTGGATAACTCTTAATAGAGCTTTCCAGAAGATTTAAATATGTATCAAATTTTTGAGAAAGTATTCCATCAATATATAAAGCTTTTCTAAATAATTTTAAAATTTTCAAAATTTTAAAAAAAGACGCTTTTGTAACAAAATGCAGGTTAAAGTTATCCAAAAATTTTTCAAATAAAGTATTTATCAGGTATTCAATTCTAAATGTTAACCCTATAGCATCAAATTTTTTCTCTTTATATCTTCCATACATAGAAGGTATATCAACTGCTATATGTCTTTTGATTAAAATTTGCTCAACCGGTGTAAATCTTTCAGAAGATAAAATTATGTTTTCTTTTAGTTCTTTTAACCAGCTCAACATTTTATCAATTTTATTTAAAGGATCCAGTTTTTTATTGTTTAAGAGATCTTTCAAATCAGAAAGGAAAGGAAAATCCTCTGTTGAATACTGAACTAAAAACGCATCTATATCCTCTAACACTCCATAGTATTTTTGATACTCAAGTTTATATAAAAATATAATTAAATAGAGCTTATCTTTAAAAACTTTGTCAAATTCTATACTGTCTATGCAGATTTTTATTTCACTTATATCCTCATTTAAAAGAGAATCCAGATCCTTTTTTTGAAGAACTTCTATTAAAAATTTTAGCAGCTTTTGCATTTTAAAATGATATTCTCTTTCATTAGTAACCACCCTTTTGTATATTTCCTCAGGTAAATACTTTTTAATAAAATTTCCATCCAGAGTTAACCAGTAATTTAGTATGTCTCTGATAAATTCTACTGCTAAACTTGAATTTTCTATATGCACAAATTTTCTTAAGAAGTGGATCAGACTATCTTTTCTTTGAAATATTTCATCTACCTCTGTAGAAAAATCTCTTATCAAACCCTCTGCACCTATCTCGTTATAGTATATAGGCAAAATTTTACAAAACTGTTTTACCAGGTTGTAAACAGGTTTTATAGGAGAGTTTAAAAGTGCAGTTATTTCCTTCTGAAATAAATCGGTATCTTTAATAGAAACTCCGTATAATTTTAAATTCAAGATTAGTGCAGAAAGAAGATCACCGCACCATTCTGGATTAACTTTAAAAATATCTAACCAGATTTTAATGTTTAAGAGATGGTTAGGATTCTGTTTTATTTTCCAGTTGACATCTATTCCTTTAATCTGTGGAGGCTGAAAACCGAATTTAATAATCTCATTCATAAGAACTTCAGCCAGATAAACATCCTTCTTATTTAAAATGCAAATTCCTATATTTTTTATACATTCTAAAGCTGTCCAGGGATAAAGATGAAGTTTTTCTTTCAAAATTTTAAAAAATTTAACTAAAAACTCGTCTAAATTGTGGAAAGATTTAGAATTGACCAGATAAATAAGGTTATTATTAACTTCTCTTATCAGCTCTTCATGAATAAGTCTTAATACAGGTGTTTCTATAAGTTTAAACAAAAACAAAAGTTTTTTCTCTTCAGGAAAAATTGAATTGTCTAAAGAATTGATAAATTGGATAAGCTCTTTTAACTGTCTCAGTAGATCCAGATGATCTGGGAAACTTAACAGATTTTTCAACTCAAAGCGTTGAAACATCAACTCTTTAATCATTTTCTCAAAATAAAAACTCTCCAAAACAAACTTTTCATCTGTATAAGAAAGATCTAACTTATCTATGTGTTTCTCCGCAAGTTTTTTCCAAAGACTATATGTAAGAACATAGGATCTTATAAGCAGGGATTTGCAAGTCTCTTCAATTTCTGGGAAAAAACTAAACTTTTCAAATTTAGATATCAGCTTTTTAAAAGAATAATAATTTTCCAAAAAATTTAGAAAGTATTTTTCTGGGAGATTAGATATAGCTTTTAAAACTTCTTTAAGAATAGGAATAGTTTCCTGAAATGTTTTTTCATCTATAATATCAGCCGTTTTGTCTAAAATGGAAAAGATTGCCTCGGCTGTTTTTATATTTAAATCTTTTTCTTCATTGAAAAATCTAAACAAAATATCAAAAATTAGCCAGTATCCTTTAACTTTTAGTTTATGATTGAGAAGGAGAGAAAGATTTTTCAGAAAAAAGCTCCTAAACTCTTCTAAAACTATATAGCTATTC
>JAGGXL010000077.1 GCA_021163085.1 Thermodesulfobacterium sp.
AGAATATAACCCCCTTTTGGAAGAGTTGAACAATCCTTAAGATAATAAATTTTAGGGATTAGTTTATATTTATACTTAAGGTAATATATAAGGTGATGAGGAATAGTTTGGCAGAGATATAGTTCTTTTTTATTTTTAATAATACTTGCTATTTGAAAAGCTGCATTTCTAAAATGATTTATTTTCTTTTTATGAAAAGGATAATAGAAAGTAACATAAAGAGATTTTAGCAGAAAAACGGTCGTTAAAAGAAAAGAGAAAATAGCTAAGGGAGAGGAAAAATTTTTTATTAGAACATAAAGATTAAGCACAAGAAATAAAAACCAAAAAATGTAAAATATTGGTTCAGGTTTGTAGTGTAAAAAAGAAAGGTAAATAAAAAAAACTATTGCAATGACCAAGTTGATAAAAGGAAGTACTTTTAAAATAGAAATTTTATAAACCTTAGGCAAATAATTCTGTTTTATATAGTAGTATACAGGTAAAGTGTTTAAAAAGACCAATCCCCCTGCTGATGGTAGCATGTAGCGAAGTCTTGCTCCAGGAAATATAAAGTGAAAAAAATAAGAGAAAAAGAAAAGGAAGGAAGAAAAAATAGCTAAATTGTATAAAAGAGGATTGTTTCTAAGGAAGGAAAGGAAATTTTTATCTCTATAAGAGATTAAAAACCAGAGCCATGGTGAGTAACCTAAAAAAGCAAAAATAGTATAGGCTCTAAAATGTTGAGAAAAACTCATTTCTTGAGCTTTGCCTGAAGATAAATATTCATTGATCCAAGCTGTGAGGAAAGGTTTAATTCCTATTTTTAAACTTGCCGGTATTGCCCATAAAGAAAATACTCCTAAGTAGGTAAAAATTCCTAAAAAGTGATGAATACTTAGCAGCTCTTTTAATCTTTTTTTAAAAACAAGATAAGGTAAAAGAGCAAGATAAAAAAATACTAAAGCCTGAAAGGTCTTGGTTAGAATTCCTAATCCTAAAAAAATGCCTGAAACTAAATAGGCACTTGTTTTTTTATTTTTTACTTCATAAAGGTAAAACCAGCTATAAATTGCTATAGTAATTAACATAGTATAAAAGCCATCAATTTCTGCTCTTATAGCTTTGTCAATTACTTCCGGAGTGGTTAAAAGAATTACTCCTGGTAGGAGAATCGCTACAATAGAAAACTTACGAAATTTTTCTTGAGATTTGATTAAAATTTGTTGCCAGACAAAAACCAAAAACAAAGATGCTAAGATTAAACAAAAAGAGGAAAAGGCTCTTGCAACAAATTCGGAATAGTTTTTGGTTATTAAAAATACCCCGGCTAAAGCCCAGTTAAAAAGAGGAGGTTTATTAAAGTAAGGTTTATCAAAAAGTTTTGGTATCAAAAATTCATTATTTTCAAGCATTTGCAAGGCTATCAATACTCTTCTTCCTTCTTCGCCTTGAAACTCTTTTTCCCCGATAAAAGGCAAGTGAAGAATAATTCCAAAAAGAAATAAAATTAAAAAGGCAAAAATTATCTGTCTTTTCATTTTGGGATTTTTAAGTAAAATTAGCAATCAAAATTCTTAAATTTATTAATTTTATGCAAGATTCCCGTTATGTAAAGATTTTATTTATACTGCTTATTGGAATAGCGATTTTTTATAATCTTGATGAAAGACCATTTTTTGGAGTTGAGGGAAGATGGGCAGAAGGTGCAAGAGAGATGTCTCTGAGGTCATCCTGGTTTGTCCCTACCATCAATTTTGAGCCTCATGTCACAAAACCACTTATTCCCTTTTGGTTAATTAAAATATCCGGAGAGCTTTTAGGATATTCTGAATTTTCGGCAAGGCTCCCTGGAGCTTTGCTTGCACTTTTGTCTGTTGGAATTTTTTATCTTCTTGCTAAGAAACTTTTTGAAAAAGAGTGGGCTTTTTGGGGAACAATCTTTTATGGAATATCTCTTGGGTTTATTCAATTTGCAAGACTTTCTCAATCAGAAATTTATCAGCTTTTCGGAGTAGTATCAGCTATTGCGATTTATGTTTACTATCGGGAAAAGATTTCTTTTTTGGGTTATTTTTTATTTGTGCTTGCCCTTCTTTTTGGAGCTTTAAGCAAAGGTTTTACTACTATTGCGGTTTTAACCCTTTTTGTGTTTATCGATATAATCATTTATCGTAGATTTTATCATTTTAATCTAAAACTAATTTTAAGTTTATTAATCGGAATTTTTATATATTTTTTCCACTACTATTTGATTGCAAAAGAACTTAATACCGAACTCCCTTTCTATTTATGGTTTAGAGAGAATGTTAAACAGGCGGTAGACCCTTACGACAATCTTCGTCCTTTTTATATTTATTTATATTACTGGCCTCTCTGGGTGGCACCTCTCAGTTTATTTTTATTAGGAGCTCTTTATCAGGGACTGAAAAATTTTAAAAACTTAAATTTAGATCAAAAAGTTTTTTTGATAACAAACCTTGCCATCTTTTTTCTGTTTACCCTTGCTAAAGCCAGAAGAGATTATTACATCTTACCCATCCTTCCTTTTTCTATAGTTTTAATCACCTATTATCTTAAAGATAGCTTTAGAGATAAGGTTAAAACGCTGCTTATGAAAATATATATCTTTTTAAGTTATGCTTTACCGTTTTTGGTTTTGCTAAGCCCACTTTGGCTTAAAAAACAGGGTTATCCGATAGGTAAAGAAACTTTAATTTTTATCTTTGTGGTTTTTTTATTCCAAATCTGGGGCATTCTTGTGTTGTCAAAAAGAGCATCTTTCTTGCACTCTATTATTCTTGTGTTTTTCTTGGTAGAAGTTTTATTTTTTGCCTACCTTCAGCCTGTTTATAGTGTTAGCACAGAAAAATTGGCAGGTATTTTCGTTAAAAA
>JAGGXL010000020.1 GCA_021163085.1 Thermodesulfobacterium sp.
ATAGAATATACGCTGGAATTAAAATTGAGAAACATTAATTTAGCTCTGAAGAAGATAAAAGAAGGAAAATACGGAATATGCGAAAAATGCCATAAGCCGATAGAAATAGAAAGATTGAAAGCGCGGCCTGAAGCTAAACTCTGTATGAAATGCCTTTCTAAAAAATAATTTTATGCTTTCAAAAATATACTCTGGAGCAGTCGTTGGATTAGAGGCAAAAATTATTGAAATAGAAGTAAATACTTCCTATGGGTTAAGAAAATTCGAGGTAGTAGGCCTTCCAGATAAAGCCGTGCAAGAATCAAGAGAACGAGTAGGAGCTGCTTTAAAAAACGCTGGGTTTAAGTCGCCGCACCAAAAGCCGGTGCGGGTTTTAGTTTCTCTAGCGCCTGCTGACATTAAAAAAGAGGGTTCTTTATATGACCTTCCCATAGCTGTGGGTTATTTAGCGGCAGAAGAAAAAATAAAATTAAACACAGAGAAAACTATTATCTTAGGTGAGCTCGGATTAGATGGAAGCCTTAAAAAGATAAAAGGGACGCTTCCTATAGTTATGGAAGCAAAAGAAAAGGGATTCAAAAGAATAATACTTCCTCAAGACAATACACCAGAAGCTAGTTTAATAAAAGGGTTGGAGGTTATAGGAGTCAGAGATCTGAACCAAGCAATAAATTTTATGGCTGGGAGAATAAATATAGAACCAGCCGTTCCTCTTTCTCCGGAAATTTTAAAACAAAAAAAATACCCTTTAAAATTAGAATGGATAAAGGGGCAAGAATACGCGAAAAGAGCTCTTGAAATAAGCGCCGCAGGCGCCCATCATCTTTTTATGATGGGCCCGCCGGGCACTGGGAAAAGCCTTCTGGCAAAAGCAGTCCCTTCTATACTTCCCCCTCTTTCCCATAATGAATCTTTAGAAGTAACAAAAATTTACAGCATAGCTGGTTTACTTCATTCGGAAAATCCTTTAGTGACTATACGACCTTTCCGCGCCCCGCACCACACTGCCTCAGAAAGCGCTTTAATTGGAGGAGGAACTCCTCCAAGGCCGGGAGAAATAACTTTAGCTCATCGCGGCGTTCTTTTCCTTGATGAATTCCCTGAATTCCACAGGGATGTATTAGAATCTTTAAGACAGCCTATTGAGGAAGGGGTAATAATTATATTGAGAGCAAAACATAGATTAACTCTGCCAGCAAGATTTATTTTAATAGCCGCTTCTAACCCTTGCCCTTGCGGTTATTTTGGGGACCCGGAAAAAAAATGCATTTGCGGTCCGTCACAAATTGCAAAATACAGAAGAAAATTATCAGGACCCTTAATGGATAGAGTAGATCTTTTTATAAATGTCCCTTCACTAAAATATGAAAAACTCACAGCTCCTGAAGAAAATGAAAGCAGTGAAAAAATAAGAGAAAAAATTCAAAAAGCAAGGAAAATACAGGAAAAAAGATTCAGGGGAGAAAATATACTGACGAACTCTGAAATGAGTATTTTCCAAATTAAAAAATACTGCCAAATAGACAGTAAATCGAGCAGTCTTTTAAGAAAATATGTTGATTCCAGAAAGTTATCAGCCAGAGGATATCATAGGGTTTTAAAAGTAGCAAGAACTATAGCTGATTTAGATGAAGCAGAAAACATTTCATTTACTCACTTAGCAGAAGCTATAATGTATCGTTTAAACGATGAAGAGAGTTATCTCCACCTCAGTTGAGTACCAACCTTATAACGAGCCAAAAAATTGCGAGCTCCTCTTACTTCAAAATGGAGGTGGCAGCCCCTGGCTCCCCGGGGAATTGTATGCCCGCTATGCCCCATATATCCTATAATTTGCCCTTGAGAAATTTTTTGCCCAGGACCTACTAAAACACGGGCAAGATGAGCGTATAGAGTTACGACTCCATTAGGATGAATAATACGGATATAACGTCCATAACTTCCAGCTTTATAACCTATTTTTTGCACCCTACCCGAAGCAGCCGCAAAAATAGGAGTTCCGCAATGATTAGCTATATCAACAGCGTTATAAAAATGTAACCCTTGGCTAATTTTCCCCTTAGCAGGAAATATAAAATAAGAAGAAGCAAGAGGAACGTGATAGACTTTTGAACTAACGGGCTTTCTCCCGCCAGGGATAATCAATAAATCTCCTATTTCAATTTTCTCTCCGGAAACTTCATTAAAAGAGATGATATTTTCAACATCAGCCCTATATTTTTTAGCAATTTTTTTCAAAGTATCTCCTCGTTCTACAATATGCATTACCCCGCTCACGGGAAGAACGATTAGCTCCTGCCCTACTTTTAATTTTGTTTTAGAAGAGAGATTGTTTGCCCAAAGAAGAGTGTTAAGAGATACGTTAAATTTTTGAGCAATGCCCGACAGAGTATCTCCTCTTCAACAATATAGACAAAGATATCTTTATTCCCAGTTTCCTGGACCCCGCCTATAATAGCTCCAAGAACCTGAGGAGAAAAAGCTTGAGGCGCCGACACAGGCGCTAAAGTGTTTCCTTCAAATAAAGTTAAATCCGGAGTTTCCGGCTTATAAAACGGTTTAGATAAAAACAAGCTCTCTTTTGCAGAGGACAAAAAAGAGCTTGTTTTTCTTATAGTCTTAACAGAAGGACCGGAAAATATAAAGAAACTCAAACTCAACAAAATTAAAGACATTATTCCGAGGCGGAATAAAGTTTTTTTCGAAGTAGTCCTGGTAGATATATCCGACATTGATTAATATTTAATTATATAATTCCCCAATAGCTTAGTCAAGCTTATTCGCCACTTCAACAAAGAAGATGTAGAAAAACAGAAAGAGGAAAAAACGAAAAGGAAAAGTAAAAAGAAAGAAAAAGTTAGTGTAATTCCTGC
>JAGGXL010000135.1 GCA_021163085.1 Thermodesulfobacterium sp.
CCTCATTCTGCTTTGGGATATAGGACACCTTTTGAGGTGTTTAAAAAGGGGGTAACTTGACATGAGAAAATCAAAGTGTAACATTATAAGTGTCCAAAAATGGATGGACAGTCCCTTATATCTCCTTCAACAATCTGAACCAAGCTTTTATTAGGTAAATCCTGAATAGCCTCATTTAAATACTCTACTTTTCCCACTGAAAAATTATCCACTACAACAATCTTATAATCCCCTTTTTTCAGTAAATACCTTACTAAGTTTACACCTATAAAACCGCATCCACCTGTAATTAAAATTTTCACTGAATTACCTCCAAAATTTTGTTTATCGTCCTCTCAAGCCCTCCTCCATCACTAAGACTTTTTCCTTTTAACGACATTTCTCTCCTTCTTGAGTAATCTTTTAACAAATCTAATAAAACTTTTAAAATTACTCCTTCCGAAAGATTTTGCCCTCTCCCTAAGTTTATAAACACTCCTCTCTCCTGGAACCAACTTGCCAGCTTATTTTGATGCTCCACTTCCTCACAAATAATGATACCAGGAAGTCCTACGCATGCAAATTCGTATTGGGTTAAACCTCCTGCTCCTATCCCTATATCGTTCCTAAACATAAGCTCTGCCATTTCCTCAGAAGAAATACTTCTATAAATATTTATTTTGTGCTTCAATTTCTTCACGTTTTCTCTCAATTCATTTTCATAAGAAAATGCAAAACCTATTACTACATCTACTTCTAACTTTTTGTCTAACTTTTTAAAAGCTTTTAATACCTTGTTAGTAAGATTTCCAGGATCACTTCCACCAAAAGTTATAAGAATTCGGTTTACCTCTTTTCTTATTTCTTTCTCTCTATTGTGATACTTCCCATAAATCGGATCTAAGGTTACATACTTTGGTCCCTCAAAAAGATTAAAAGCTGGAAGCTCCTCTCCGAGTTCTAAAATATTAAATCTCAAATCTGAAAAATACTTTCCTTCAGAATGGTCGTCAAAAGAAACTATTTTTGCTCCTGAATTCTTTAAAAGTTTTATGTATTCTTCAGAAGTATCAAGAATGTCAATGATTAACAAATCCGGCTTTTTACCTTTTAAATAGTCAAAAATCAATTTACCTTCAGATACTAAATCTATATTCTGAGAAAAGACCTTTACCGGAAAACCTTCCTTTTTAACTATTTTAATTCCTTCCGGGATATTTTTCATTAAAAACTCAATTTTTGAATCGGGTAACTTCTTTTTTAACTCCTTTGCAATTATTAATTGTCTAATGATATGTCCTGTGCCTAATTTTGTTCCACCATCACAGCGAATGAAAATGGTCATGCGTTTACCACTTTATTCCTCTAAAAATTTTGTGTGTTTTTATGTTATCTTTATACTTTTCCACAATCTTGAACATCTCCTCAAGCACTTCGTCTGTCAAATAATGCGGCTTTAGACCGAGTTCTAAAAGACCTGTATATTTAGGATTGTAGTAATGTTCTTCAGCTTCTTTACGAGGATTTGGTAGATGCTGAATTTCTACTTTATATCCCAATTTTTCCCCTACTTGTTTCACTTTCTCAGCAAGCTGATTTACTGTAAAAGTTTCGGTTATTTGATTAAATATTCTTAGTTCTCCCTGTTTAGGAGGATTCATTGCAGCAAGATATACACATTGAAGAGTATCTTTCAAATTAATATATCCTCTTGTCTGACCTCCCTTTCCATAAACTGTTAAAGGATGACCTACTATAGCTTGAACTATAAAACGATTAAGCACTGTGCCAAAAATCTCATCATAATTAAAATTCGGCATGAGTTTTTCATCAAGATCTGTTTCGTCTGTAGAAATTCCATAAACTGGTCCCTGCATAAGGTCTGTTACTCTTATTCCCCAAGTTCTTACATAAAAACAAAGAAGGTCTGTATCCTGTATTTTAGTTGTATGATAAAGAGAACTTGCCTGGCGAGGAAATAAAAATTTATCCTTCCTCCCATTATATTCTATTTCTATCCATCCCTCAGGTATGTCTATGTTTGGAGTACCATATTCTCCCATTGTCCCAAGTTTGATAATATGGCAAGAAGGATTAACTTCTTTTACTGCGTATACAACATTTAGTGTGCTTAGTAAATTATTTGTAATAGTAAATGCAGCTTTATCACGGCTAATCATAGAATAAGGAGCTGAAGGTTGTTCTGCATAATGAATAACAACATCTGGTTTATATTCTTCAAAAACGAATTTCAAAAATTGGTAATTTGTTACATCACCAATGTGAACATAAATTTTCTTGCTTGTAATTTCTTCCCAAATTTTTGCTCTTTCTACAAGATTTGGATTAGGAATAAGTGGCTCACAATCAAGTTCTATACAAGCCATACGTCTAAAATAATTATCAACTCCTATAACTTCATGCTCTCTTTTAGAAAAATACATGCAAGTAGGCCAGCCAAGATAACCATCTGCTCCAAGAATAAGAACTCGCATTTATATCTCCTGTTCTGCTTTTTCTAAAACTTTATGTTTGATTAAATAATCCTTTAATTCTTCTTTGGTTAAGTAAGTTTCATTTGCTGAAATATATGCCTTATCCACTTGCTCTTTTACAATATCTGGATATGTATAATCAATTTTATAAACTTCTCTAAATGCAGGCAAAGTGACAAACATGTCTTTTAGTTCTAAAGACCTTCTTGTTTCTTCTTGAGTCATGAGCTCTTCATACAATTTTTCACCAGGTTTAGCACCTATTTCTTTTATTTCTATTGTTTCAGGAGAATAACCATATTTTGGTGCCAAAATATAAATCATCACTTCAGCCAGATCTATAATACGCATAACCGGCATTTTAGTAATAAAAACTTCTCCACCTTTAGCTAATAAAGCTGTTTTTAATATTAAATTGGCTGCTTGTTCAACAGTCATGATAAAACGTGTCATTCTTTTATCTGTAACTGTAACAGGTCCTCCTGATTTTATTTGATTCATAAATACAGGCACTACCGAGCCGCGAGAACCGATAATATTACCAAATCTTACACTAGCAAAGATTGTTTTATTACCATAAGTAAGAGTATTTGCAGCAGTGATTAGTTTTTCACACATTAACTTTGAAGCTCCCATCACATTAGTAGGATTAACAGCTTTATCACTACTTGTAAAAATTACTTTTTCTACATTATTTTCTAAAGCTGCTTCAATAATATTTTGGGTAGCTAAGATATTGGTTTGAACTACATCAAAAGGATGATATTCAGAAAGAATCACGTGTTTAAAAGCAGCGGTATGAAAAACAATATCTACACATTTCATTATTCTTTTCATTCTATCTTTATCTCGTATATCACCTAAAAAGCATTTTACAAAAGAAATATGTTTATATTTTTCCATTAAAAAGAAAATTTCAGTTTCATTGTTATCTAAAAGTCTTATTTCAGCTGGTCTGTATTCTAAAAGTTGTCTTATCAATTCTTTGCCAACGGTGCCTGCAGCACCAGTAATAAGAATAATTTTGTTAGAAAAATAAGAAAAATCAGTCATTTATTATCTCC
>JAGGXL010000019.1 GCA_021163085.1 Thermodesulfobacterium sp.
CTCGGGCACTCCTCCAAGTTAAAAATATACTACAAAATTAGTTAATGTAAAGATAATCAAGATTTAAAAAGAAAAACCCTTTTACCTATATAAAATTACAAAAAAGGAGCTTAAAAGATTTTGGTAAAAATTACAATTTTGATAAAATTAATATACATAATAAACATTTAGAGGGTAAAGAAATGAAAAAGGTAATTAATATTATATTTTTGTTCATGCTAAAACCTGTGATAGATGCTACAAAGTTGAGGTAAATGGCAAGTTTGCCTACTCGGCAAAAAAGCTAAATCTATGGAAAATTGCCTTGGATGCCATGCAAGAGAAAAGAAATTATTGGGGGTTTTAAGAAAAAAGGACTTCAGGATGTGCATTTTTCAAAAGGACTCGAGTGTATGAATTGTCATACTGCAAGAGAAATTCATGGAGATGGTAAAAAATATGTATCTATGAGAGAAAAAGGTGTTATGGATACAAAATGTGAAAATTGCCATCAAGAAAGACCAGCAACAATTTCTCATAAAATTCATAAAGACAAACTTGATTGCACAGCCTGTCATGTGCGTCAGGTTATAACCTGTGCAAACTGTCATATGGATACTATGATTAAAAAAGGTAAAAAGGTTGGTATACCTCTTCGTAATTGGGTCTTCCTTGTAAACTACAATGGAAAGGTAGTTTCTGGAAATATTCAGACATTTGTGGTTAATAAAAATCAAACCTTTATTATCTATGCACTCTACTTTCCCATGATGTAGTAAAAACAGGAAGAAAGTGTGAAAAATGTCATGCAACAGATATAGTTAAACAAATCAATAAAGGAAAAAATAGAGATTACCTGGGTAGAAAATGGGTCTTTAACCAATTTAAAAGGGGTTATTCCTATTGTTGAGGGAGTAAAATATAAAAATGCCTATATAAACTATGTTGATGGAAAGTGGATACCTATCGAAAATCCTGAAGAACCTATGCATCAATTTGTAGCTTTTGGGGAACCTTTAACGAAGTCTCAATTAAGAAAATTGATGATGCCATTTAAAAGCAGAAAATAAAAAGGGTCAGATTAATTTTAAATAAGAGGGGGGAAATCCTCCTTCTTTCAAATTTGAAAAAAACAAATCTTAAATCAATTCCAAACTTTATAAAAACAGAAATAGGTGTAAGCTAAAAATAGTATGAAGAAACACTTTCATATAAGGGTTAATGGCATTGTTCAAGGAGTTGGTTTTCGTCCTTTTATTTACCGTCTTGCACTTGAACATAATATAAAAGGCTACGTTTTGAACGATACAGAAGGGGTAACCATAGAGGCTGAGGGAGAAGAAAAGGCGCTCAAGAGATTTATAAAAGCAATTAAAGAAGATTTTCCTCCGCTTGCTATAGTTCAAGAAGTGAATATAGAAGAAAAAGAAGTAAATCATTTTGAAAAATTTTGGATAGAGAAAAGTAGAATTACAGAAAAAAAAATAACTTTTATTCCTCCGGACACAAATATATGTAAAGACTGTTTAAAAGAATTTTTTGATCCAGAAGACAGACGTTATCACTATCCCTTTATAGTTTGTACTCATTGTGGGCCAAGATTTAGCATAGTAAAGGACATTCCCTATGACAGACACAATACCTCTATGGCTGAATTTCCAATGTGTCCTGAATGTAAAAAAGAATATGAAGACCCCCTTGATAGAAGATTTCATACACAACCTACAGCCTGCCCTGTATGCGGTCCAAAGTTATTTTTATATAAAAATGACAAAACTTTGATTTCTGAAGATACAGAGGAAATTGTCAAAAGAGTTTATCACTTTTTAAAAGCCGGATATATTGTAGCTATAAAAGGAGTAGGAGGATATCATCTGGCGTGTGATGCAACAAATGATGAGGCTGTTTTAAAACTAAGAGAAAGAAAAAGAAGGCCTTTTAAACCACTTGCCTTAATGGCAGGGTCTATAGAAAAAATAGAAGAGTTTTTGTATGTGTCACCCAAAGAAAAAGAAGTTCTTCTCTCAAAGGAGAGACCAATTCTGATTTTAAAAGAGAAAAAATCCTTAGTTAGCAAATATATAGCTCCAAATCTTAGCTACATTGGTATTATGCTTCCTTATACACCTTTTCAGTATCTTCTTTTTTCACTTGATAAAGACTTGATTCTTGTTATGACAAGTGGAAACCTTTCTGAAGAACCTATATGCTTTAGAGATGAGGAGGTTTTTGAACGCTTGAGCCATATTGCAGACTATTTCGTAACTTATAACCGCGAAATAGTAGCTCAAAGCGATGATAGTGTAATGTTTGTTATAAATGAAACCTCTTTTTTCATAAGAAGGTCTAAAGGTTTTGTTCCCTCTCCAATTTTAATAAAAAAGTCCTTTCCGGTTCATCTTTTTGCTTCAGGAGGGGATTTAAAAAATTCCTTTGCTATAGCAAAAGACAAAGTGGTCATTTTAAGTCAGTATTTAGGAGATTTAGAATCACCTGTCACTCAAAAGGTTTATAAAAAAGCTGTAGAGCATTTTTTAAAGGTTTTTGATGTTCATCCAGAGGTATTTATTTCAGATATGCATCCTAATTATTTTACCACAGCCCTTACAGATAAACTTGCAGGAGGAAAGCCAAGAATAAAGGTTCAGCATCATCATGCCCATATCGTAACTGTTATGGCTGAGCATGAAATAGAAGATACTGTGATTGGACTTTCTTTTGATGGAACGGGTTTCGGGACAGATCGCAAAATCTGGGGAAGTGAGGTTTTAATAGCAGATAGAAAAAATTTTGAAAGAATTGCGCACTTTTCTTACTTTATGCTTCCTGGAGGGGAGAAGGCTATAAAAGAGGTATGGAGAATAGGTCTTTCCCTTCTTTATCATGCTGGTATCCCTATAGAGTATTTGCCTTTCAGAGAAAATAAACCTCTAAGTATAATACTTCAGATGTTGGAAAAAAAACTTAATTCTCCTTTTGCCTGCGGTATTGGAAGAATTTTTGATGGTGTTTCAGCAATTCTTGGAATTTGTGAAGTTATAAGCACAGAGGCAGAAGCAGCTCAAAAATTAGAAGAGGAAGCACTTAAAGCAAAAAATTTTTACAAAATAGATATAGAGCCAGAGGAAAAGGAAAAAGAGATAATTATTCCTACAGAAGAGCTTATAAGGAAAATTGTAGAACTAAAAGATAGAGGAATAGGAAATCCTGAAATAGCCTTTTCATTTCACTGGGCAATAATAGAAGCAAGTTTTAAGGTAGTTGAAAGAGTAAGAGAATTAAGCGGAATAAAAAAGGTTGTTTTAAGTGGTGGAGCGTTTCAAAATAGAATCCTTTTAAAAGGATTGTGGGAGAGATTAAAAAAAGCAGAATTTGAGGTATTTTTACCTCAAAAAACACCTTTAAATGATGGTGGAATAGCCTTGGGTCAGATAGTTATAGGTAGAGAAAGCTTGTTTAAATAAAGTTTTAAAATTTAAAAATTACAGAAATAGTATAAAATAAAGGTTTATGAAAATTGGAAGATTTTGTTGTGATAATAAAA
This sequence comes from Thermodesulfobacterium sp., assembly GCA_021163085.1. GTDB lineage: Bacteria > Desulfobacterota > Thermodesulfobacteria > Thermodesulfobacteriales > Thermodesulfobacteriaceae > Thermodesulfobacterium. Next base: position 3,524 of record JAGGXL010000019.1, read on the forward strand.
TTTTTTTCGGAGTAATTAAAGGGAATAAAGTTTTGGAGATAAACAATCCCTTTTCCTTTTTAGAGTACACAGGGAAAGAATATTTACTAAAAGAGGTAAAAATTTTTTCTCCTGTTATCCCTTCGAAGATTATAGCTGTAGGTCTTAATTACAGGGATCACGCAAAGGAACTTAAAATGAAGATACCTGAAGAGCCCATTATATTTTTAAAACCACCAACAGCAGTGATCGGACCAGAAGAAGATATTCTTCTTCCTCCTGAGAGCAAAGAAATTCATTACGAAGGGGAAATGGCAGTAGTGATAGGAAAACCAATTTATCGTCCAAAAAATTTTAAGGAAATTGAATCTGCAATTTTAGGTTATACGTGTTTTAATGATGTTACAGCAAGGGATTTGCAGAGAAAAGATGGGCAATGGACCAGGAGTAAAAGTTTTAATACTTTTGCTCCCGTAGGGCCGGTTATTGAAACTGAGCTTGATCCAACGAATTTAAAAATTGAGACCAAGGTAAATGGAGAAATAAAACAAAGTAGCTCAACAAGGGAGCTGGTTTTTAATGTATTTGAGCTTGTAAAATTTATTTCAAATATAATGATCCTTCTTCCAGGAGACATCATAGCGACAGGGACACCTCCTGGAGTAGGGGCTTTAAAAGAAGGAGATGTGGTTGAGGTATTTATTGAGGGAGTAGGAATCTTAAAAAATGGAGTGAGGGGAAATGAAACCTAAAGAAAAAGATTTTTTACCAAGGCTTATAGCTTTTGAGGTAACGAGGGCTTGCAATCTTAACTGTATTCACTGCAGAGCTGCTGCCTCAAAAGGTCCTTATGAGGAAGAGTTGTCTACTGAAGAAGTTTTTAGAATCTTAGAAGAAATAAAAGAGGTTGCTCAACCTATTATAATTTTAACAGGAGGAGAACCACTTTTAAGGAAAGATATTTTTGATATTGCAAAAAAATGTATAGAACTTGATTTAAAGCCTGTTCTTGCAACAAACGGGACCTTGATAGATGAGAAGGTAGCCGAAAGAATTAAAGAAGCGGGTATTGCAAGAGTAAGTATAAGTCTTGATGGAGCAACAGCTGAAACTCACGATGATTTCAGAAAAATGCCAGGTGCATTTGAAGGTGCAATAAGGGGAATAGGAGTTCTAAAAAAAGTTGGGATTCCTTTTCAGATCAATACAACTATTACAGGAATTAACGCAAAAGAATTGCCAGCTATACACAAATTGGCTATTAATTTAGAAGCTGTTGCTCACCATATTTTTGTTTTTGTTCCGGTTGGCAGGGGAAAAGAAATAAGCAAAGAAATTCTAACTTCAGAAGAATATGAAAGAGTTCTTAATTGGTTTTACGAACAGAGAGGAAAGTCAAAGCTTCATCTTAAAGCAACCTGCGCACCTACTTATTATAGAATTTTAAGAGAAAGAGCAAAGAAGGAAGGAAAAAAGGTAACTTTTGAAACCTTTGGTCTTGATGCAGTTACTAGAGGCTGCCTTGCAGGAATAGGATTTTGTTTTATTTCTCATAGAGGTATAGTTCAGACATGTGGATATCTGGAGATTCCCTGCGGAAATTTAAGGGAGCAGAGCTTTAAAGATGTTTGGGAAAACTCAGAGGTGTTTAATAATTTGAGAGATTTTTCAAAATACAAGGGAAAATGCGGAAAGTGTGAATATATAAGAGTTTGCGGTGGATGTAGGGCAAGGGCTTATGAAGCAACAGGAGATTATTTAGAGGAAGAACCACTCTGTCTTTATGAACCAAGAAGGTCAAAAAGAACCTTTGCAAGCTGAAATTTTGGAAGATTTTTAAATTCAAGTAAATCCTTGGGTGTAAAAATTACATAATCAGATTCAGATTTACCAGCAGCATCCAAAGGATTCGCTACAAGATAATCAAAAAATTTCTCTAATCTCTTATTTTTAGCATAATTTAAAAGTTTTTCTCTTTCTTCCAGAGCAAAACCAATGGTAATTTGCTCTTTTGTTTTTTTAGAACTTAGAAATTTTGCTATATCTTCGGTTAATTCCAAATCTATAGTAAGTGTTTCTTTTTTCTTAAGTTTTCCTTTAAAAGAAGTTTTTGGCCTAAAATCACAAGGTGCACCTGCAAAAATGGAAATATTGCATTGAGGAAAGACACTTTTTGCAACCTCAAACATTTCTTTTGTAGTTTTTACAAAATAAATCTTTGGGAAAGGAATTTGAGAAAAATAGTTTAGTCTGGGAAGAACATAAGGGAAAGTATCTAAACCCCAGACCAGATGTACTTCAGCGCCTCGGTAATAAGCTTCTTTAGCAAGGAAAAATGCTGTTTTTCCAGATGAAGCATTGGTAATAAACCTTACCTCATCTATATATTCTTTTGTGGGCCCACCAGTTATTAAAACTTTTTTCCCTATAAGAGTTTTTTTAACAAAATGAGCTTTAACAATTTCTAAAATTTCTTCAACTTCTGGGAGTCTACCCTTACCGGTTTCTCCACAGGCAAGAGATCCTTCAGATGGATCATACACAAAATAGCCATACCTTTTCAATCTTTCAATGTTTTCTTTTGTTGCAGGATTTTCCCACATAGATATGTTCATAGAAGGAAAGATATAAACAGGAGCTTTAGAGGCTAATAAAGTTGCAAGCAAAAGCTCACTTGCAGAACCTACAGCCAATTTAGAAATAAAAGAAGCTGTTGCAGGAACAATTAAAATTACATCTGGATATTTTCCAAGCTCAATGTGAAGAATACTTCCGTCGGGTTTAAAAAAATTTTCATTAGTATAGGCTGTGTTTTTACTTAGAGAGGAAAAAAGAACAGGATTTACAAACTTTTCTGCCCCTGTGGTTAAGATAGTGGTTATTTGTGCTCCTTCGTTTTTTAATCTTCTTATTAACTCACATATTTTATAAATTGCTATGCCACCACATATTCCAATTAATATTTTTTTATTTTTTAAAGGCTCTGAAAGAGACATAAGTTTTTTACTCTTCTAATTGATTTAGTATTACTACTATTCTCAATTCTGTATAATACCAACCTTGAGAAATGCTTATAAATGCTGTTCCTTCAGGTCTTTTATAAGCTATAAAAGTAACCTTTGAAGAAAAAGCACCAATTTCTTCCCATCCATGATTTTTCATCTGCACCTTATAAAATTCTATAAGAGAATTTGGTTTATAATTTCCTCTAAAGACAAGCATTCCGGTAAGTATTTTCCCAGTGCGTAATAGTGCGCTTTTTTCTGCCTGATACTCTAAATCTTTTAACACAGGAATGAAAGGAACAGGAAAATAGATTAACTCTTTTGTTTTCTGGGTTTTTACTTCTTCAGCCTTGGGAATTACTACCTCTACATTCGACTTTTCTTGAGCAAAAACAGTTGAAACAATAAAAAAGTTTATAAAAACAAACAGTAAAAATCTTTTCATAGAGACCCCCTTATATTTAAGATTTAAAGTGATACTATTCAATGTAAAAGAACTCTAAGAAAAGTCAAGAGAGGAGAGGTTTGGACTTAAAAGGTTAAGTAAAATTTTTCTTCAATTGTTTAAAAAGGGTTCTTATTTTCTTAGATATTTTTATGCGTTTTTTGTAATCTCTTTTTATCTCTTTTTTTACTCTTACTCTGATTACTTCTAAGGACTCATGATAAAGTATTTTGTCATCTTGGTATACAGGGTTTAAAAGTTTTTGGCTTTTGGGATAGGAAGAAAGGTCAACAGGTTCACCCTTAAGAGTGATTAAGTCGAAAAGAAATTTATCATTTTTGTCCCATATTCTGTAAAAATCTTTTGCACCAGGGAGAATTTCTTTTTTGGGTGAAAGTTTAAAACAGGGTTTACCCTTATATTCTACCAGTTTATATCCCATTTCAAAATAAGGAGAATCCTCTGAAACCCCTATTTTTGTTCCCACTCCAAAACCAGATACAGGTGTTTTTTTCTTTAAAAGATTTTTGA
>JAGGXL010000136.1 GCA_021163085.1 Thermodesulfobacterium sp.
CATCATAAATTAAAATATGACTATCTTTATATTCGCAAAAGGTCTCTGTTGCTTAATCTTTACATTCTGGCTAAAACTGTGCCTGTGGTTTTATCTAAAAAAGGTTGGTAGTGATTAAGAAGAAATTTATTGATGTTTTAAAATATTTGCTTCTTTTGAATCTCTCTTTCTTTTTAGCATTTGGTATTTATGAAGAAAGAATCACAAAAGTATGTTTTGTTTTAGGATTTATATTGTATTTATCTTTAAAATTTCTTGAAGAAGGGAAAATTTTAAAAAAGATAATTGAATTTACACAGATAAATAAACTTATCTTTATATTTTTAGCTATATGTTTTTTATCTATTTTCTTTGGAATTAATCCCAAACACTCACAGGAAGTATTTTTTCAAAGATACCTTCCTTATTTTATCTTATTTTTCATTGCAGTATATTTGAGTAAAGATAAAAAAAATACCAGAATATTAATATTTTCTTTACTTTTAGGAGCATTTATTGTATCTGTAGGTGGTATTATTGATATATTTAAGGCAAAAAGATTTATAAGGTTATTTTCTTCTTATGGGATAAATTGTCTATATGCAGATTATTTTTTGTATACATTGCCATTTTTTGTATGTCTTTCCTTGTTTCATCCTTCCAGAAAAATCAAAATTTTATCTATCTCTTTAAGCATTCCTTCTTTTGTCTGTTTTTTCTTTCACTATTCCCGGGGAGCATGGTTAGGGTTTTTGTTTGCATATTTAATTATTTTTTTTATTATAAGAGAACATAGGCGATTTATTATGTTTGTTATATTGTTTGTTGCTATAATTACTTTTTTTTCTCCTTTAAGAAGAAGGCTGTTTTCCTACGGTACTTTGCATCCTTATACCTGGGGAGATAGAGTTACTATGTGGAAAGCTGGTTTAAGAATATTTAAAAAATACCCACTATTAGGTGCAGGTATTGGTAATTATGAATTGTTAATGTATAAAGTTGTAAATCCAGAAGAATATAGAGAAGGGGGAATTCATCTCCATGCGCACAATACTTATTTAGAAGTTTTGGCTGAAACAGGAATTTTGGGTTTTTTGAGTTTTCTTTCTATATTTGGTATTTTTTTTAAAAATAAATTTAAAAAATTGAGAAAAAAGAGAGACCCTGCAAATTTATCATTGTCAGTTGCAATTTTAGCCGTCCTTATTGCTGATTTAGCTGGCTCTACTATTCTTGTAGGGATACATCCTCCTTCTATGTTTTGGTTTTTGTTTGGATTGGCAAACTCTAATTGATCTCTCTGTTTGTTTTTCTTAATTTTCTTTTTTATGTTGTTGTGAATTGAAAAATATATTGAAATGGAAAAAGTTCAATTAGATAAAACCATGTCTACATTATTATCAGCTGTAATAATAACAAAAAACGAAGAAAAAAGAATAGAAAAATGCCTTAATTCTATAAAAGATTGGGTAGATGAAATAGTTATAATCGATGATTTAAGTACAGATAACACAGTTGAGATATGCAAGAAATTTACCGATAAAGTATTTATAAACGACTCTGGCGGTTGGCTTGATTATGTGAATAGGAATTTAGGTATAGAAAAAGCAAGCGGTAAGTGGATTTTAAGTTTAGATGCTGATGAGATAATTCCACCTTCTACCAAAGAAAAAATCCTTGAAATAATAAGAAGTGATGCTCCTTATGTTGCTTACAAGTTTTTAAGAAAAAACTTTTTTTAGGTAAATGGCTAAAGCATGGAGGGTTGTATCATTATCATTTTTATCTTTTTAAAAAAGGATATGCCTATTACAAAAAACAAAAAATCCATTCTTCTTTGCTTATGAAAGGTGAAGTTAAATGTATAGACGTTGAGGTAGAGCATTATCCATTTTCTTCTATAAGAGATTTTCTAATTAGAGAGGCGCAATATATTTATGGAGAAGCAGAAGATATTTTAAGAGAAAAAGGAATTTTTGATGTTAGGAAAATTAAAAGAAAAGCTCTAAAAGATATGTGGAAAACATTTAAAAAATATTTTCTAAAACGCAAAGGATATAAAGATGGAGTCGAAGGCATAATCTATGGGATTTTATCTACTTACTATCATTTTCTAAAATGGTCTGCATATTGGGAGATAACAGAAAAAGAAGATAAAAAGTAACATTCAATAATTTATTCCGGTCTTTTTAAAAAATCAAAATTTTTAAGGATGGAGAATGAGCCTAAGAAAATAAATTTTGTTTTGTGGAAAGCTTTTTCGAATGAATTAGAGTCTTTTTTGAATAAACCTATTAAGGAGATAGAAGATGAATATATGCGTACCCTTGAGAAAGAGAAAGACATTGAGAGACGATTGTATGAAAGTAATGACCGAAACAGAGTAATAGAGTATTATAAATTAACCTCGAGATATCTTTATGAATTAGTCAGGTGGGAGTCAACATTTGAAAAGCAGGATAATTTCAGAAGATTGTATCTATTCTTTAAAAAACATAAAATAAAAAAAGTTTTAGATTTTGGAGGAGGGGTGGGTGGATTATGTATATATCTTAAAGAGCAAGGAATAGAATGTGACTATTTGGATGTCTGTGGAGAGACTTTTCGATTCGCAAGGTGGCGTTTTCAAAGAAGAGGCTTAAAGATTAAGATGTTTAACGTTTTAGATAAGTGGCCTAAGGATATATATCAAGCAGTAGTTGCCTATGACGTTTTGGAACATTTACCAAACTTGGAAGAAACAATGAAGAAAATAGCTGATATTTTAAACAAAAGAGGTTTTCTCCTCAATAAATCAACCTTTTCTGGAGGAGGTCTTCATTTAAAAAAGAATGAAAAATATATAGATATTAAAGTATTCAACGATTTACTAAAGAACTTTGGCCTTTGCTATTATGGTAGGTTAAAAAATTCTTTCTTTTCGAATGCATTGAAAGTAATCGGTGTAAACAAAATTACAGGAGTAAGATTATCGAAAAAAATAAAGTATGGTGGTAATTTTCTAGTATACAAAAAGATTTATTAAATTTAAGAAGGGAGAAAAGACGCCTAAAAAAGCTTTAATTACTGGTATTACTGGTCAAGATGGTTCATATTTGGCAGAGTTTTTGTTAGAGAAAGGATACGAAGTTCATGGTTTGGTAAGAAGAGTGGCATTAGAGGATCCTGAGCATAGGCTTTGGAGAATCCGGCATACTATAGATAAAATACATCTACATCCAGGTTCTTTAGAAAGTTACGCTAGTATATTTAATGTAGTAGAGAAAGTAAAGCCCGATGAGTGTTATCACCTTGCTGCACAAAGTTTTGTAAGTTATTCTTTTGAAGATGAATTTTCTACTCTCAATATAAATATAAGTGGGACTCTTCATATTCTTTCTGCTATTAAGCAAAGAGCACCTAATTGTAAATTTTATTTTGCTGGTTCTAGTGAAATGTTTGGACTAGCTAAGGCTAGCCCTCAAAATGAGGAGTCACCTTTCCATCCTCG
>JAGGXL010000033.1 GCA_021163085.1 Thermodesulfobacterium sp.
ACTGGCAATTCCATTACTTCGTTAAAGCCTGGAAAGGGTTCAGGGGCGGGTGGTTTGAGGAAATCATCTAAAGAAACTTCAAAAAGTTCTGCTAATTTTTGAAGTTTATCAAGCCCAGGTTTAAAAATCCCTTTTTCCCATTTATTGACTGTATCCCATTTAACTTCTAAAATTTTGGCAATATCTTGTTTTGTAAAACCTTTCCCTTTCCTAAATCTTTTTATATTTTCTCCTATTATTTTCTCTATATCCATATTTTTTATTATAGAGTTTGTTTCTATATTTAAAATCTCCATTTTTGCTCTTGACAAAATTAAATTTTTACTCTATATAGAGAATAAGGGAGGATTAAATGATTACACCATACCAAATTAGCAAAAAGATGCATATTCATTTTACTGCTGTTTATAATTGGCTTGCAGGCAAATATTCTCCTTCTTCTAAAAATTTAAAAAGACTTCATAATCTTACTCAAGTTCCTGCTCAAGCTTGGCTTGAACCAGAAAAATATTTTAATCCCTACTGTCCTTTTCGTTATCAAAGCACTTACCCTCCAGATTTAAGCCATCTCTCCGGAGAAGCCCTTGAACTTGCCAAGCAAATAATAAAATTTTTTCCTTCCCGTCCTCCTACACGAGAAGAATTTAAACAGTTTAAAAGAAAACTTAGAAGGAGAAATAAAAATTAAATTACTATTAATAGGAAAAAAACAGCAGGGTCCCTGCCTCCCATTTGGGAGATCCCCCGAGCGTTTGGGGCCAGGGGAACCCAAAAGCAGGGATAGAACTAACCCGGCGGTCCCGCTTTTAATTTTATTACCTATGCCACACCTCCTCTCTTCTTGGGATGAAGAGGGTTTTTCGCCACCTCCTTTCCCTCTTCATCCTTTTTTATTTTCTATACTACCCAAAAATCTATATGGAGGCAAATAAAACATGAGGCTTAAAGTGATTAAACCTATTGAAAGTTGGCAGGTTTTTCATGCTATCAAAGAAACACTAGGAAAAGAATATTTGCTCCAGCTTTATGGTTATCGTAATGCCAGGAATGTTTATGCTTGGTGCACAAATCCTAAAACTACTGAATATTCAAGTCCCAATCCTATAGATAAACTTCAAGTTTTATTAGAAGATTTAAATACTTTAGGTTATCGTAATCTTGCTCTTGCCACCCTTAAATGCCTTGCAAGACCTCTTGGATTTGAAGTAAGGGATCCAAGAAATATAGAAACTGATAAAGAGGATCCTCAGCTTGAATTTCTTGATGTAGTAAATGCTATTGGAGAAGTATCTAAAGAACTTCAATCCGCTATGGAAGATCAAGTGCTTGAGGAAGAGGAAAAAGCAAAAGTGCTTGAAGCGGCAGATGAAGCAATAAAACAACTTATGCAACTTAAAGATGCGGTGAGAAAAAATAAAAATAAAAGAAATAAAAGTGGAGGGCTAAAAAATGAGTGAAATTAAAGTATTTCCCTTAACTCCTCAACCACTACACAATGAAGAAAACATAAAAAGTGATCCGCTTAGAAAAGCCTGTGAAGAATTAATTGACGAATTTCTTAACCTTTTCGAACAGAAAGAGCAAGTAAAGAAATTTGAGAAAAAAATTAAGCTTATTTGTTTTGATAAAGGAATAACTTCTGAAGAAGCGAAAATATTAATCAAATTATGTAAAAAGAGGGCTGAAGGAATTTATAAAGGAGAAGGAGACTGGGCTCAAGAAACACTTTTTAAATTAGAAGAAGAGGCTAAAAGGGCTGAGGAACTTTTTAAATATCTTCCACCATTTAAACGCTTAGAAGGGTAATAATGAGCGAAGGAGAATAAACAATGTTCATAAAATTATTACCTTAAGTAAGGTATTAAAATTATGAACAAATGATAGAAAAAGAAAGGATAGTATCAACAGCAGAAGATGTTTTTTGGGCTATAGAACTTCTTAAACAGGGTAAAAGTGTCTATGGCAAGGATAAGAACTATTAAACCAGAATTTTGGACAGATAAAAAGATAATACGGTTATCCAGAGATGCAAGACTATTTTTTATCGGTTTATGGAATTTTGCTGACGATAACGGGGTTTTAGAAGCAGATCCACTGCAACTTAAAGCTTGGATTTTTCCTGTCGATCCTGATATAGGTATAGAAGAAATTGAAAAATTTTTAGCTGAGCTTGAAAAACTTGAGCTTATTAAAATTTACGAAATTAATGGCACTTCTTATATTTGGATTAAAAATTTTAGCAAACATCAGAAGATAGACAGACCAAGAAAAAGTAACTTACCTTTACCACCAGAAGAAAATCAGGTTTTAAATAAAAAAGAAACTTTTCAGATGATTTCAGATGAAATCAGTAGAAATCAGTTGAAATCAATTGAAATCATCTCTGGAAAGGAAAAGGAAATGGAAATGGAAAAAGAAAAGGAAAGGGAAAAGGAAAAGGAAAAGGAAAAGGAAGAAAAAATATGTAGTGCTAACGCACTACATGTCCTCACGACTAATACCGTGAGGACGCCTTCTGAACCTCTTCAACCTTCTTTAAAAGAACAAAGCTTACAAAATACATCGCCTCCACTAAAGGATGATTTGCCTTATAAAATCTCAGCTTGTCCTTATCAGGAAATTGTTAAGCTTTACCATGAAATCTTACCAGAGTTACCTACTGTAAAAGTGCTTAACAAGACACGAAAAGCATATTTACGATCACGATGGCGAGAAATTCTCTCAAAACCTGAACTCCTAAGTATTTTTGTGCCTGAGCACGAAGATATGCTAATGGCATCAGAAAAGCAAAAAGGCCTGCTGTGGTTCCGACGATACTTTGAATATGTGAGAGAAAGCGATTTTCTATGCGGAAGATGTGAACCAGGAAAAGGTAGAGCTTCCCCTTTTCAAGCAGATTTTGAGTGGCTTATTAGACCTACAAATTTTGTCAAAGTACTTGAAGGACGATACCATCAGAGAGCAAGTCCTTTAAGTCAGTTAAGTCCAAAAGCTCAAAAAACTGCAATGGCTGCTATGAACCTTATCAAAAAGTTTGAAGAGGAAGAAAAACGAAAGCAAGGGAGGGAATATGTGGTCCAATGAAGAAAAAAAGCAGTTCTTAGAAATCATGACAGGAATTTGTGAGATATATGATAAACAACTCTCTGAAAAATCCCTTGAATTTTATATGACAGTGCTTGAAGAGTATAACTTTGCTACTGTTAAAAAAGCTTTAACTCGTTACATGCTAAATGCTTCTGGTTCAGGATCTTTCTTTCCTAAACCTGCTGATATTATTGCTCTTATAGAAGGAGATCCAGAAGATAGAGCAGAAATAGCCTGGTCAGAAGTAGTCCAGGCTTTAGAAAGAGTAGGTTCGTGGAAAAGTATTAAATTCCGTGATCCTATTATCAACACTGTGATTTATGAACTTGGAGGCTGGATGTATTTAGGAGAAAAAACAACTCAGGAACTTGAGTATCTGCATCACCAATTTGTCAAGCTCTATAGGCATTATGCTAAGATGGGGAAAGTGCCCTTTGTAAAGCATCTCGTAG
>JAGGXL010000191.1 GCA_021163085.1 Thermodesulfobacterium sp.
GTAGTCTTCAATCTTCTTATAATTTATATAAGTTGATAAAAGAAAAAGAAGCTTTAGAAAAAATACTTAAAAAGGAAGTTTTGGGAGTTAGATTTCATTGTCTTTCTTATGCACCCAAAATAACCAGCTTAAATCTTGAAAAGATTGGTTTTAAGTATGATACAACTCTAGGTTTTAATGAAAAAGTAGGTTTTAGAAATGGGGTTGCTTTCCCTTTTCATTTACCTATTTATGATTTAACTTTTTCTTCAGTTCTTGAACTCCCTTTAGTTATTCAAGATGGAAGTTTTTTCGACTTCTTGAATATTGATGTAAATAATGCTTTGAATATCATACTTAAAACACTAGAGACGGTCAAAAAATATAATGGGTTTATTACTATCCTATGGCATCCAACACTCACAAAAGTTGATTTGTGTAATCGTTGGTTTGAAGTTTATAAAGAAATTTTGGGGATTTTAAAAGCAGAAAGCTGCTTTGTAGGAACATGCCGAGATATTTATGAATGGTGGAAAAAAAGAGAAAATGATATTTTTTTATCAAATAAATTTTAGTGAACTGATATTAATTAAGGATTAATTCTATGTTAAAAGTGCTTATCTCAAAGGAACTTCAAAATAAAGTAGGTTTAATACTCGGGACACGGCCAGGAATAATTATGTTTAGTCCTATCATAAGAGCTTGTCAACAATATAAAATTGATTTTTTTGTTATCCATGCAGGTCAGCATTATTCTTATAATATGGATAAGAAATTTTTTGAAGATTTAAACTTACCTGAACCAGAATATAAGTTAAATGATGTTAAAAATTGTAAATTTCATGGAGAACAGACTGCACGGATGCTTGAGGGAATTGAAAAGATTTTGCTCAAAGAAAAACCTAAGATTGTATTAGTGGGTGGAGATGCCAATTGCAATTTGGCTGGAGCCTTAGCAGCAAGAAAACTTCATATAAAAGTTGGTCATGTTGAAGCAGGAGAGAGAAGCTATGACTGGAGAATGCCAGAAGAACATAATAGGAGAATGATAGATCATATTTCTGAATATCTATTTTGTACTAATGAAAAAAGTAGACAAAATTTGTTGAAAGAAAATGTATTAGGAAAAATATTTGTTACTGGTAATCCTATTGTTGATGCTGCTTATCAGAATAAAGAGATTGCTAGAAAAAAAAATCAAATATTTTAAACCAATGGAACTTAAAAGAAAAGGATTACTTTATTTTAACTACTCATAGAGAAGAAAATGTTGATTTAAAAGAAAATTTAGAGAACATAATTTTAGGAATGAAAAATATTTGTGAAAAATTTGGAAAAAAAGTTATATTTTTAGCTCATCCAAGAACACAAAAGCGTATAGAAGAGTTTAATTTGAAAGAACTAACAAGTTCTATTCCTAATTTTATTGTTAAAGATGCTGTAGGCTATCTTGATTTTATTAATCTTTTATCTAATGCGAAATTAGTTTTTACTGATTCTGGTGGTGTCCAACAGGAGGCATGTATATTTAAAGTGCCGTGTGTAACTTTGCGTGAAAATACAGAATGGATAGAAACTATAGAACTTGGGGTTAATATTTTAGCTGGAACAGATCCGAATAAAATTGTAAATTGTGCTAAAAAAATGTTATCGTTTAAAGGAAAATGGGAAGAACCTTTTGGCGATGGTAAAGCTGCAGAAAGGATTGTGAATATTATAAGTAAAGAAGTAATAAGTTGAAAGTATGGGATTAATTATAAAAGTTATTGAAATATTGGGTAAATGTCCTGTTTATAAAGTAGGAGATAAAATTGTAATAGAAGATGGTTGTCGGATTAATCTTCAAGAAACTACTGCTATTTGTATGCATTCATTAGCAGCCATAATGCCTTATTATGTAGCGTTAAACAAAGGAGTTAATCCTGTTGAATTAGGATTAGCTAAAGAAGGAAATAAAGCCTATGTTCAATGTCTTGATCCTTGTAAGTATACCGGTGGGGGTACGGTAATTTTTGAAATAAGAAAAGTGGAAAAATTAAATCAGAAGGAGGTAAAGATGGATCATTTTGCAGAACTGGGTGAAAATTGTATTGTTCAAGAAAATGTAATTTTAGGCTTAAGATACAAGGAAAATTGTCAAAAAGTTAAAATCGGAAATAATGCTGTTATAAGATCAGGAACTATAATTTATGCTGATGTAGTTGCTGGAGATCATTTTCAAACAGGACATAATGTTGTTATTAGGGAAAAAACTACTTTTGGTTCTTTTATTGTAGTTGGAACTAATACTGTTATTGATGGACATGTAACTATTGGTAATTTTGTTAAAATTGAATCTAATTGCTATATTCCCACCCATGTCACCATTGGTTCTCATGTATTTATAGGACCAGGGGTGGTGTTAACTAATGACAAGTATCCACAAAAAATGAGAGACCAGTATCGTCCGGAAGGACCTATTATTGAAGATGGAGTTACTTTAGGAGCTGGAGTAGTGGTTTTACCAGGAGTAAGAATAGGTAAAGGTTCATTTGTAGCTGCAGGAACTGTAGTTACCAAGGATGTCCCGCCGATGAGCTTAGTAAAAGGAGTACCTGGAGAGATCTTTCCTCTCCCTGAAAAGTTGAGAGAGCTCAATATAGCTAAAAATTGGAGGAAATATATAAATGATGAAGAAATTAAAAATTGGTATAATAGGTTGCGGTAAACAGGCAGAAAAACATATTTTAAGTTTAAAAAAAATCCCTAATATTTCTTTAGTATTAAGTGATATAAATCCTGAAATTGCAGAAAATTTAGCTAAAAAAACCGGTGCTTCTTGGACAAAGAGTGTTGAAGAGATATTGAATGATTTTGAAGTAAAAGCTGTTGTTATTTGCACTCCTACACCTACTCATATAGAACTTATTAAAGAAGCTATCAACGCTGGAAAAGATGTGTTTTGTGAAAAACCCTTATGTGAATACCAACAGGATCCATCTGAACTTAAAGAACTTATAAAAAATACTGATCGGATCGTAATGATTGGATATATATATCGTTTTGTACCAGTTTTTGAAGAGGCTTATCGTTTAATAAGAGAGCAAAGTATTAATGGAATAAGTTTAGTTTTTGGGAAAATTTTAAGTGCTTATTTTAGGCTTGGAGGACGAGGTAGTCACCAAGTTTGGAAACATAAAAAGGCTACTGGCGGTGGAGCTATAAATGAAATGCTGGTTCATATGGTGGATTTAGCTAATTGGTATTTTGGACCTTTAAAAAATATAGAAGTTATTTCTTATGATTTACGCTGTCCTAAACGGATTATTAATGGTGAAGAGATTATTGCTGATGCTGAAGATTTTGTTATGATTAGATGTTACGGGCAAAATGGTGTTGAAATATATTGCCAAGCAGATCTTATAACACCTGCTTTTACTCAATATGTAGAAATGCAGGCTGAAAATGGAAGTTTTATGGGCTCTATTCAGGCAGATATGCCTTCATATATTTTTCTCAAAGAAAGTCGGGGTGGATATCCTGCAGGTAAAACTTCATTAAACTATGGCTACAGAAATGTATGGGATATACAGATGTTAGCTTTTATACAAGCAATTCTTACCAGAAAATCTTTAGATAGGAATACTGTAGAAGATTCTATAAAATTACACAAAATTATGAAAGAAATAAAAAGACAGATAGAGAGATGAGCGATCACACAATTAAAATAGCAGAAATTAAATTGACAGAAGCTGAAATTGAAGCTGCTGTGCGAGTTCTTCGTTCTGGAGCATTGCGTCAAGGTAAGGAATGTGAAGCTTTTGAAAAAGAGTTTGCAGAAAAAGTAGGGGCAAAATATGCCATTACTTGTTCAAGTGGTTCAGCAGCACTTCATTTAGCTTATATGGCTATTCTTAAACCTGGTGATGAGGTGCTTGTCCCTTCTTTTACTTTTATTGCCACTGCCAGCATGGTTGTTATGGCAGGTGGAAAACCCATTTTTTGTGATATAGATCCTGAGACATTTTTAATAGATCTTAAAGACGCAGAAAGTAAAATTACTGAAAAAACTAAAGCCATTGCACCAGTTCATCTTTTTGGTAATCCCTGTAATATAGAAGCAGTTCAAGCCTTTGCGAAAAAATATAATCTTATTATTGTATGGGATGCAGCACAAGCACACGGAGCAACTTATAAAGGACAAGATGTAGGATCTTTTGGAGATTTTGTGTGTTACTCTTTTTATCCTACTAAAAATATGTTTGTAGGAGAGGGAGGAATAATTTGCACAAATAATGAAGAATTTGCATACAAGATTCGTTTTATGAGAACACATGGTCAAACTGGAAAATATTATCACACTATGTTGGGTCTAAATTATCGAATGACTGATGTAGAAGCAGCTATTGGAAGGGAACAGTTAAAAAGGCTTGATGAAATGTTAGCTGTGCGTAGGCGTAATGCGGAAATTTTAAATAAAGGACTAACTGAAATTCCTGGAATTCGTCCTCAAAAAGTTACTCCAAATAGCAAACATGCTTGGCATCAGTATTGTATTGTGGTGGATAAAGAAGTTTTCGGATGTAGTAGAGATGAATTGGCTGAAAAATTAAAACAAAAAGGAATCGCTACAGGTATTCATTATCCGAGAGGACTTCATCAGCAACCCATTTTTGAACAAATGTATGGGAAGCAAGTTTTTCCAAATACTGAATATGTAGCTGAGCATATTTTAGCACTTCCTGTGCATCATGGTTTAAGTGAGACTGATATAGAAAAAATCATTGAGTCTATATATGAAGTCAGGAAAGAATTATAAACCAAAACATGTGCTCTTTCTTACTTATCATTTGCCTCTTGAGAATGAACCCGGAGCTTTCAGACCTTGGATGGAAGCCTGTCTTCTGAAGAGAGCCGGTTACGAGGTAACAGTGATTACATCTGGTATTCAATATATGACTGGGGAAGATATAAGACCTTATAAAGCATGGTGTACAGAAGAAGTAGTTGAGGGAATTCGTATTTTGCGGACATGGGCTCCTAAACACCATCGACAATCATTATTTCGTCGAATATTTAACTATACCAGTTATGCTATTTTGGCTGGTTTAGCTTCTATATTAAAAGTGCGAAGAGTAGATCGAGTTTTTGCTGGCACAGATCCAATCTTTATAATGCCTATAGCGTACTTAATTTCTTTAATAAAGCGTGCCCCTATGGTACTTGATGAGAGGGATCTTTATCCTGAAACAGCTGTTGCTCTGGGGGTTATAAAACCAGGAATAGTTTCAAAGTTTTTTTTTAAACTTCAACAATTTTTCAGAGAACAGGCTGCAGGAATCCTTACTGCTACCCCTGGAATAAAAAGACGACTTATAGATTATGGTGTCTCTCCTCAAAAAATATTCCTTCTTTACAACGCAGATGTTTTCTTAAATAATTTCTTGTCTTCTTCTGGGGAAAGTTCTCTCTCTCTTCACAAACTTATAAATAAGAAAATTCTCGTAGGATATGTAGGAGGATTAGGAAGAGCTAATGATGTTTTAACCTTTCTTAAAGCTGCCAAATGGCTTAAAAATTTTGAACAAATAGGTTTTATTATTATTGGTAGTGGTGAAAAGAGAGAGGAATATATAAATTTTTGTAAAGAGAATAATCTTGATAATGTTTTATTTTTATCTGCTGTACCAAGAAAAGAAGCCAGGAATTTAATTAGGCAGTTAGATATTTGTATTCAACCTTTACCTAAAGATGAACACTTTTTTGCTACTCTTACAAGTAAAATTTTTGATTATCATGCTTTAGGGAAACCAATAATTTTTTGTGGTTCCGGAGACACAGCAGAACTTTTACAAAAAAGTGGAGGTGGAATTGCAATTTCACCAGAAGATGATAGAGCGCTAGCTGAAGCTATTAAATTACTGGTAGAAAATCCCTCTCTTCGGAAAAAAATGGGAGAATCAGCTCGTCAATGGTATGAAAAAAATATTAATATAGAAAAGGCTTGTGCAATTATACAGAAAGCTATAGAAGGCAATAATCTATAAAAAATGAACACAAACGAGATTAAAAGAATTAAAAAAGTTTATGAAAAAAGAGATAAAACTGGCAAAAGTAAGTTATACTCTTTTTCAATAAAGCAACTCTTTTTATTTATCATCGAAGAGAAAAAGCTATTTTAGAAGTTTTAGCTTCTCAAGGTATTACAGATTTATCTGATAAAAAAATACTTGATGTAGGTTGTGGATATGGTGGAGTATTAAGAAGATTTGTAGATTATGGAGCTTTACCAAAAAATCTTTATGGAATAGACCTATTACCTGATCGAATTGAAACAGCTAAAAAGCTTAGTCCTCATATAAATCTTTACGTAGGTAGTGCTATAGAACTCCTTTTTGAAAATGAATTTTTTAACATAGTTATGCAATTTACTGTCTTTACCTCCATTCTTGATCATTCTGTGAAGCAAAAAATTGCTCAAGAAATGCTTAGAGTTCTTAAACCAGATGGCATTATTATCTGGTATGATTATTGGATTAGTAAACCTACTAATCCTGATGTAAAAGGAGTGGGGGAAAAGAGAAATAAAAAAAACTTTTCCCAAATTGTAATTTTGAATTTCACAGAATCACTTTAGCTCCACCTATAGCAAGATTATTAGTTCCTATATCCTGGATACTTTGTGAGCTGTTAGAAAAACTAAAAATCTTTAACACTCACTATTTAGCAATTATAAAGAAACCTTCCTTTTAATTTTTAATTTAATATACCCCTCTCCTAACCCTTATAAC
>JAGGXL010000012.1 GCA_021163085.1 Thermodesulfobacterium sp.
TTAAAAAAAGAATATATAAATCCCGCAATTATTTCTCATAATTTTTATAGAGATCTACCAATTTGAATTTTAATAATAGCTATTATTTATGGTTTAATAATGGCTATTTCTGTTATGTATAAAAGAGGTGAAAGAGAAAAAATTTTTTTAAAAAAATATTTTAGAAAATATAGATGCAGGATGTTATTTAGCAAGTTGTGAAAAAGGTATTCTTTGGGCAAATACATCAGCTTTAAAAATTCTCGGTTATACTGAAAAAGAGATGAAAAAATTACATTCATATTTTGATTTAAATGCTGATGCAGATAAAAGTAAAAGTTTTAAGGATTGTCCTATATATTAGGATTTAAGCAAAAATAAAATTTTTAGAGGAGATGTAAAACTTAGAAGAAAGGATGGAACAGAATTTTAGAGTTATCAAGTAGTAAGACCTATTTTAGAAAATGATAATATTATAGGATGTATGACGGTTTTTGTAGATATTGGCAAAAGAAAAGAATTGGAAAATAAATTGTATCAGGCAGCAATTAGAGATCCACTAACTTAACCTTTATAATAGAAGATACATAATGAAAATTTTAGAGAAAGAAGAGGGATTAGCAGATAGAGGGAAAACTATCTTTTGTGTCGCTATTCTTGACCTTGATGATTTTAAAAAAGTAAACGATACCTATGGGCATCAAATGGGAGATTCGGAAGAATCTTTAAAAATAGCAGAAAGAGTAAGAAAAATATAGAAAAATTTTCTATAAATGGAATAAAGATAACTGCGAGTATTGGTCTTTCTTGCTATGCACCAGAAAAAAGTTTAGATGATATTTTAAAACAGGCAGATGATGCCCTTTATGAAGCAAAAAGAAACGGTAAAAACTGTATCCTCTGTATCTCTTAAGCCGATTTTCAAGTTATTTATTTCAAAAATTCTTCACTAATTTATTTAAAATTGAATTATATTAAAAGGAAGAGTATAATAGTGAAGTATGAAGTGCCCCAGATGTAAAGAATATGACACAAAAGTTATAGATTCAAGGATTATAGAAGACGGATTTTCTATTAGAAGGAGAAGGGAATGTAGTAAGTGTGGATATAGATTTACTACCTATGAAAAGCTGGAGCTGGACATAATGATTGTTAAAAAGGATGGCAGAAGAGAGCCATATAATAGAGAGAAATTAATTTCAGGAATAAGAAAGGCTTGTCATAAAAGACCTATAAGTGAAGATACTATTAAAAAATTCATAAATGAATTTGAGCTTGACTTAATTCAAAGGGGGGAAAAAGAAGTTCCATCCCGATATATAGGAGAAAGAGTTATTTCTATATTAAAAGAATGGGACAAAGTAGCTTATATAAGGTTTGCCTCTGTTTATAAAGAATTTAAAGATGTAGAAGAATTTATTACACAGATAAAAGAACTGGGCAATGAAGAACAACCAGAGACCTGAAGACATTATAGTTTTTCCATTAGATGTTCCTGATTTGAAAGAAGCTTTGTCATGGGTTGAAAGACTTAATGGATTGGTAGGAGTTTATAAAATTGGTCTGGAACTTTTCACAGCTTGTGGTCCAAAAATTATAGAAGAAGTTAGGAAAATAAGTGATAAAAAAATTTTTCTTGACTTAAAACTTTATGATATCCCAAATACTTTAACAAGAACAGTTAAAGTTATATCTGAATTGGGAGTTGACTGGGTTACTGTTCATACTTTATCAGGAAGAATAGCACTCAAAAGTGCTGTTAAGTCTTCATTTAACAATCTAAAAATTATTGGAGTCACAGTTCTTACTTCTCTTGACAGAGCAGATCTTATGGAACTTGGCTTTAATTCTGAGTTAGTAAGAGATACAAAGGAGCTGGTTTTTAAGTTAGCTCAAATAGCCTACAAAACTGGATGTGATGGAATTGTTTGTTCAGCTAAAGAAGTTAATAAAATAAAGGAATTTTTCCCTGAGCTATTAACTATTGTTCCTGGTATAAGATGGGAAGAAAGCGAGGATGATCAACTAAGGATTGCAACGCCTTATGAGGCAGTTTTAGCAGGTGCAGACTATTTAGTAATAGGAAGACCCATAAAAGAGTCTTCGTCTCCAGAGAAAGTTTGCAAAAAAATTGCTGAAGAAATAGAAAAAGCTTGGGCAGAAAAAAATGTTAACGCGTAGCATAGTTGACCTTCCTCTTCATGGTGGTAAGTGTCCTTCTTGGCTTTTTGAGAGAATGGTAAGATTGAGCAGAGCCATTTTGTTTTTGGTTTATGAAGAGTTTGGAGAAAAGGAATTAATAAGAAGATTAACCGACCCTTTCTGGTTTCAAGCTTTGGGATGTTTACTTGGGTTTGATTGGCACTCCTCTGGTTTAACTACTACTGTAGGAGGCGCAGTTAAAGAAGCACTTAAGCCTTATTTTAAGGATTTAGGGATTTATATCTGTGGAGGTAAAGGTAAAAGAGCTTTAAATACACCTCAAGAGATTATCACTTGGGGAGAAAAAGAAGCCTTTCCCAAAAAAGTTTTTAAATTTGTAACTTTGAGCAGATTTACTGCAAGAGTCGATAATAATGCTATTCAAGACGGATTTCAACTTTATTTTCATCTTTTTATTTTTTCAAAAAATGGAGATTGGGGAGTTATTCAGCAAGGAATGGATGAAAATACACTTTATGCCAGAAGATATCACTGGTATAGCGAAAAAACTTCCAATCTTTGTGAAGAACCCCATGCAGGTATAGTTTCTTTAATTAAAAAAGACGGAGTTCTTAATTTAGTAGCTAAAGAAAGTAAAACGCTTCGGAATGTATTAGTGAATTTAGTAAAAGAAAATTTAAATGTAATAGCTAAGGAACTTACTCCCAAAATTCATATTATTTTTAAAAGGGATCATGTATTAACTCCTCAAGATTTCTCATTTAGGTCACTTAAAAAAATTTGGGAAAAAACTTACAAAAATCCTCCTTCTAATTTTAAAGATCTACTTTTAACTCAAGGTATTGGTGCAAAGGCTTTAAGAGCTCTTACTTTAGCCTCTGAATTAATTTATAATGTAAAGGCATCAAGAAAAGACCCTGTTGTATATAGTTATGCTCATGGAGGAAAAGATGGCCATCCTTATAAATTAAATGAAAGACTTTATGATAATACTATCCAAGAATTAGAAGAGATTTTAACAAAAATTAAGTTAAAAGACTCTGAAAAGGCAAAACTTTTTAGAAGACTTCCAAAATTGTTTAATCTTTAAAAAATGTTAAAAAATTTTAAAAAAAATAGAAAAATTTTTTTGGAACCTTAAAAATATGATAAAAAAGTCGAAATTTTTTAAAAATTAAGGTTGACTTTTATAAATAGGGTTATATAA
>JAGGXL010000190.1 GCA_021163085.1 Thermodesulfobacterium sp.
AAATAATATTATAGCATAAATTTATAAAAAATAAGGGGTAATGAAAAGAAAATGGCTACTAAGGATTTACACGAAAAAATTGTAAAACTTGGCAAATCAGGACAACTTACTTATGATCTGTTAAATAAGATGTTACCAGAGGAATATAACGATCCTGATAAGATGGAAGAAATTTTTGATCTTCTTGAGTCGTATGGAATAGAATTGAAAGAACTTGATCCATATGAAAAGGATGAGTTTATAGAAAAAAAGGTTCAGGATAAGATAAAGGAATTATCTATTTTTGTTAAAGGTGAACTTGAGGAAAAAGAACCTGTTTCTGAGCCGGGTAGCGAAGAGATATTATCTCTTTATCTAAAAGAAATGGGTAAATATGATTTGCTTACTCCGGAAAGAGAAGAGGAGTTATCTAAACAAATAAGAGAAGGTTTTGAGAAAATAGTTGAGTTGATAGAAAAGGCCAGGCTCTCTTATAAAGAAATAAAAGAATTGAAAGAAACAGTTAAAAAATGGAGAAAAAGAGATCCTAATCTAAAACCAAAGAAAAGTTATGTGAATTATCTGGAAACTACTATAAAGTCTTGCGAAGAAAAGTATAAAAGACTTAACAAAAAGAACATTTTAAATTTTTGCAGAGAAATTAAAAAATATATTGCACAAATAGAAAAAGCAAAAGATGAAATGGTTAAAGCCAATTTAAGATTAGTGGTATCTATAGCTAAAAAGTATATAAGGCAAGGGTTACCGTTGGCAGATTTAATTCAGGAAGGAAATTTTGGTCTTATGAGAGCTGTTTATAGATTTGATTATAGAAAAGGAAATAAATTTAGCACTTATGCTTCTTGGTGGATAAGACAATCTATTACCAGAGCTATACTGGATAAAACTCGCACTATAAGACTGCCTGTGCATTTTCTGGAATTAAGAAATCAGATATTTAAAGTATTTTATGAACTTTCTAAGGAATTGGGAAGAGAGCCTACTCCTGAAGAGCTTTCACAAAAAACAGGGGTTCCTTATGAAAAAATTTTGGTAATTTTTGAAACCTCAAAAGAGCCTGTATCTCTTGAAACTCCTATTGGAGATGAAGACAGCACTCTCGGGAATTTTATAGAAAACAAAAAAAGTCCATCTCCTTATGATACTACCCGGAAAAAAGATGTTTCTGAAAAGTTAAAAAAGTTTTTAGCTACCCTTTCTCCCAGAGAGGAAAAAATAATTCGTATGAGATTTGGTTTGGGAGAGTATGAGGGATACACTTTAGAAGAAATCGGGTATATGTTCAAGGTTTCAAGAGAAAGGATAAGGCAGATTGAGAAAAAAGCTCTTGCTAAAATGAGACAACTTGCTCAAAAAGAAAAATTTGATCTCAGAGACTAAAAAAGTCCTGTTTGTTTGGGTTTTTTAGGTTTGGAAGAAAAAACTTTTAAAGGAAAATCTTTGAAATAATAAGATATACCTTTATTTAATGTAAAGTTGAATATTTTTCTGTTTTTTACCGCTGTAAAATAAAATCCTTTTTTAGCTCTGGTTAGTGCCACATAAACCAGTCTTTTTTCCTCGTCTTTTAAAGTGTCCTTGAAAATTTCTAAAGGAATCAATCCTTCTTCAGCACCTATCAAAATTATATACTCTGCTTCCAAGCCCTTTGATGCATGTATAGAAAGAAAGTTAACTCCTTCTTTCTGGGGAATTATAAAATCAGAAGGTTCAAGAATTTTTAAATAGCTTAAAAATTTTTCTTTTTCTCCAAAAGACATAGCCCATAAATTTTCCAGAAAAACTTTGATTTCTACATCACTGATTTTTATAGCATCTTCTACAGAAATTGTGGAGTTTTCAATCATGCTTAAAAATTTGGTGATTTTTTCGAAATACTCTGAAGCATCATCTTCTGCAATATTAACAGGGATTCCTTCGTTTAAAAATTGGTTCTTAAGAGATAAGAAAACATTTTTTATTCTTGAGACAACAAAAATATCTTTAGGAGAAACGGACTGATGTTTCTGATTTTCCAGTTGAAGTCCTCCTAAAAGATTTTTAGCCAGCTTAACTATAAAGTCGCTTTCTTCAAAAATATTTGAAAATAAGAACCCTTGAACAATTCCATTTTCTTTTATGCCTTTGTAAGGTGGTACTTCCCAGGGAGCATTTTTAAATTTTTCAGCATATTTTAAAATTGTTTCAGGACATCTAAAACTAAGAGTGAGATTAAGTATTTTTATTTGGGGCTTAAATCTTTGCCAGAAATGACAAAGTTCTTCTAACTTTACTCCTTTGAAACTGTAAATGGATTGATTGGGATCGCCGAAAAGTATAAAATTAGCTTTCTGGAAAGGAATAAGAAATTCCAGTATATCTGGCGAAAGATCTTGGAATTCGTCAATAATAAAATAGTAACCTTTAAATTCAGGTAAAGGAAGCTTAGAAACCTCGTAAAGCAAAAGTTCAAAATCCAATAATCCTCTTGATTTTAAGTATTTGAAGTAGATTTCTTTGTTTTTTTTGCCTTTTAAGGGGTTTTTGGTTTTTGCAAATAATTTTTTCAAAATTCTTTTCTTTTCACTTTCAGAGATTAAATTGGGTGCTTTGTTAAAATGTTCTTTCCAAAGATCGTAAGCCAAGCCATGGAAGGTATCTACTTTTATGAAATTGAGATTTTCTTTATCTAAACGAGATCTTAATTCTTGGGAAGTTCTTACAGAATAGGTTAAGACAAAAATCTTTTCAGGAGGAATAGATCTGTTTTTCAAAAGATATTTAATTTTATTTACAAGAGTATAGGTTTTACCCGTGCCTGGACCAGCTATAACAACCAGATCACCATCTTCAAATATAACTTTTTTTTGTTCCTGAGTTAGATTTTCAAACATTTTTTGTTAATATTAAAAGGTTATTTTTATTTATCAAACTATATGTAAAGCACTTAAAAATACTTGTCTTTTTGAGATTATTTTATATAATTCTTTCTAATTTTGATCTATCAATATAAGAAATGAAAAAAATTGAGAAGATTTATTTTTATCTCTTTCTTTTAATAGTAATTTTTTTTGGTCTTTATATAAGATTTGATGATATAGATTTCTGGGGAAAAAATAAAAATTTGTTTTTTTACAAAGGATCACCTATTTATAGCGAATATGATTCCTATTATTTTGCAAGACTATCCTTAGATGTTAAAGAAGGAAAATTTAAACCTGGTTCAATTGATAATTACAGGGTTTTCCCTGACAATTCTTCCAGGGCAAAGCTTGATGAAGATACAAAATTTTATGCAAAATATACAACTTCTGGGAATTTTTTAAGCATCATATGGGCTTATCTTTCTAAATGGTTTGGTATCTCTATTGAAAAGCTTACCTGGTATCTGGTTCCTATACTGGCTGTGCTTGTTGCTATTCCTTTATTTATATATCTCAAAGATATGGGCTACCCCTATGCAGGATTAATAGGGGGATTGGTAGCTGTGTCATCTCCTATGTATCTTTTAAGAACCAATCTTATGAGACTTGATCATGATATGCTAAACTTGTTCTTTCCAATTTTTATTGCCTATGCTTTTTATAAATTTTTTAAAGCTGAAGACAGAAAAAGAAAATACATATGGATTGTAATATCATCCTTATTTTTGGTTTTATATCAACTCTGGTATGGACATTCCAATCTTAATTTTGTTTTGATATTTATGTTTCTGCTTAGATATTTTTGGGATAAAAAGCTAAACTGGACAAAAGAAGATATTGTTTTTGTGATTTTACTTATTTTCCCTCAAATCTGGTATGTTTATTCAGGACCAATTTATCTTTACAAACAGATAAAAACACTTGTCTTTAATATCAAAAGTCCTACATCTGCTGATATTTTATTTAAAGATTTTCCTAATATTTTTATGTCTATTTCAGAATTGCAAAAGGTTGGTTTTGAAGGTGCTTTAAAGAATGTGATTTTCAATTTACCCTTAGGTATTGCAGGATTTGTAGGTATTTTCTTTTTCTTCTTATTTAACTTAAGAAATACAATTTTTCTCCTTCCTTTCTTTGGAATAGGAATTTTATCATTTTTTTCAGGAGCCCGTTTTGCGATGTATTTAGCACCATTTATAGGAATAGGTATAGGATATCTTATTTC
>JAGGXL010000098.1 GCA_021163085.1 Thermodesulfobacterium sp.
GGATATAATAAAATTATGGAGGTTCCGTATCTATCTGGTTGTTTTATGTTTATTAGAACCAAGGTGTTAAAAAAAATAGGTTTATTTGATGAAAGATTTTTTATGTATCTTGAAGATACTGATCTTTCAAGAAGAATACATCGTGTATCTAAAACTATTTACTATCCTTATGTACACATATATCATGAACATCAAAAAGGCTCTTATAAAAACTTAAAACTTTTAAAAATCCATATAGAATCAGCTATAAAATATTTCAATAAATGGGGATGGTTTAATGATTCAGAGCGAGACATAATTAATAAAAAAATTTTGGAGAAATTGGGATATAAAGATGTTTCATTTTGATGAATTTGGCAACAATTGAAGCTATGAATTTGGAGAAATATGAAAATTTAAAAATTCATATTAAAATGTCCAAAATTATATTTAGAAATTTATAATAAACTTTTGGAGGATAAAAAATGAAAGCAGTAATCCTTGCAGGTGATTCTGGAACAAGGCTCTGGCCTCTTTCAAGAAGAACTTTTCCTAAACAGTTTTTAAAATTAAATGGAAATAAATCACTTCTTCAAAAAACAGTAGAAAGATTTCTAAAAATAAGTAATTCTGAAGATATAATTATTATGACCAATAAAAATTACAAATTTTTAGTTTTGGCAGAACTTAAAAATGCAGGCTTTAATATTTCTGAAAAAAATATCGTTCTTGAGCCTGATATAAGAAATACTGCTCCTGCTATTGCACTTGCTATAAAATTCGCTTTGGAAAAATTAGAGGCAAGTCAAGAAGATGTTCTTTTTGTGTCACCTTCAGACCACATTATAAAACCCGAAGATGAATTCTTAAAATATCTTAAAAAAGCAGAAATATTAGCTAAAAAAGGCTACATAGTTACTTTTGGGATAAAACCTGATAAACCAGAAACAGGATATGGTTATATTAAGACTAAAAATGATAAACAAAATGGTGAACTTCTGGATTTAGGTGCATTTCTTGTTGAAAAATTTACAGAAAAGCCAGATTTAAAGACTGCAAAAAAATACCTTTCTGAAGGAAATTACTTTTGGAATTCAGGAATGTTTTGTTTTAGTATAAAAACTATGCAGGAAGAATTTGCTAAATTTGAGCCTGAAATCGCTAAAATTTTTGATTTAAGTTTTGAAGAAACAGTTAAAATTTTTCCGGAACTCCCGGAAATTTCCATAGACTATGCAGTAATGGAGAAGACTTCCCAAGCAGTAGTTTTACCACTTGATATTTACTGGAGTGATATTGGTTCATGGGATGCAGTTTATGAAGCTTTGAATAAAGATGAGGCTCAAAATGTAAAAACTGGAAAGGTTATTTCTATAGATACTAAAAATTCTCTTATACTTGGTAATAAAAGACTTGTTGTAGCTTGCGGGGTAGAAGATTTAGCAATTATTGATACAGATGATGCTATTTTAATCATTAAAAAAGACATGTCCCAAAAAGTGAGAGATATTGTAAACTTACTTAAAAAGAATAAACATCCAAGTGTGCTTGAACATAAAACAATTTTTAGGCCCTGGGGAAGTTATACAGTTCTATATCGCATTGAAAATCCTGGTAAAATTCCTCTTGAAATTATAGAGGTTCAAAGTGGAGAGTATGTAGAAGAAGATGATATAGTGCGTTTTGATGATATTTATGGAAGAGACAATGAAAAGAGCAGCTTATCACATTAAATTAAGAGGAAGTAAGTAAGGTAAAAATGAAATAAAGAAAGAAGGACAAAATTCACAATTCAAGATCTGACCCTATTTTTTATATTTTTATAGACTCAAAAGCTTGATTTTGTGCAAAATTGTATTATACTAAAAGTGCAATTTTTAGGAGGTAAAAAAATGAAAACAAGAGCAAAGATTAACGAAGAAATAGAACCGAAGGTTACCATTACCATACGAATTCCTTTAAGGGAAAAAATTGCTTTGGTAGAGGAGGCAAAAAGAAAGAATATCACGGTTACAGAATTGATTAGAAGAGCGCTCCAAGAGACAATAGGAATTCAAAAGAAAACTACACAATGGCCAAGACCAAGGGCTTTAGGGATAAGAGAATTTACAAGAAAAGACCTTTATGAATAAGATATTTTTGGATACAAATGTTCTTGTTTCTTCAATTGATACAACAAGGACAAATCATAAAAAGGCTCTTCGGCTGATAGAGAAAATTAAGAAAAAGGAACTTCAGGGATTTATTTCAACTCAGATTGTGGGTGAGTTTTATGTTTCTCTTACGCGAATTTTTGGAGGTATAAAAGCACCCTTAACTCCAGAAGAAGCAAAGGAAGAAATTGAACAAATGTTATCCTCTGGTATATTCATTGTTCTTCCTGTCACAGAGCTTGCTTTGAGAAAAAGCCTCATCCTTTCTTCTAAGAAAGGTATAAAAGGTGTAAATTTTTGGGATGTCGTAATAATAGCTACTATGTTAGAGAATGAAATATCAATTCTTTACACAGAAAATTTAAAAGATTTTAAAAAATTTAAAAATTTAATAGTAGTAAAAGACCTGAGAGAGATTGAATAAGTTTCATTTTTTATTATCTATCAATTTCTTCCAAATCCTTATGAATTCACCCATTTGCCAGAGTATGGTGTTCTGGGATTTTTATTGAGAAAGGCAGTTGGTAAAAATACAAAAAATTCATATCTCCGATCTTTACTTTACGCAGTGCTTATAGGTATTGTAGATGAGCTATATCAAGGAATTCTTGTTGAATGATAAAATGCGATATCGAAGTTTGGAGTAGAAGTATGAAAATCTTGAGGTTATGAGTAACGTTTAATATACCTTTTCATAACGATACATTACAGAAGAGGAAATAAATGAAGTAGTAACAACCCTTAAGTCTGGCTGGCTTACAATAGGGATTAAAACTTTAGAGTTTGGAGAGTAATTTAAAACCTATGTCTTTTGTCTTTTTGGTTAATTGTTTTTATATACATTTTTGTGTTAATTTGTCAAGTTGGTAGGTAATGATGGTACAAAAGTTCTGTAAGAGAACATCAAGAAAAAGAAATTTGTTGTCAAGTTCCAAAAAGGTTTTAAAATATACACATGTCTTATTTGGTTTTGGCTCGTCGATATCGTCCTCAGAGCTTTAAAGAAGTAATAGGTCAAACTCATGTGGTAAGAACTTTAACCAATGCACTTAAACATAAAAAGCTCTCACATGCACTTTTATTTTCAGGTATAAAAGGAACCGGAAAAACAACAGTTGCAAGAATTATTGCTAAAGCACTGAATTGTCTGAATTTGATAGATGATTATGAACCGTGTAACGAGTGTTCCAATTGTTTAGAAATCAGCAAAGGGATATTTGTGGATGTTATAGAAATTGATGCAGCCTCAAATAGAGGAATTGATCAGATAAGAGAGCTTATTGAAAATTTAAAATTTGCTCCTACCAAGGGAAAAGCCAAGGTCTACATCATAGACGAAGCTCACATGTTAACAAGAGAAGCCTCCAATGCCTTATTAAAATCTCTTGAAGAACCTCCTTTTCATGTGTATTTCATCCTTGCAACAACAGAACCAAACAAACTTTTATCCACCATTCTTTCAAGATGTCAGAGATATGATTTTAGAAGACTGGAACATCACTTAATAGTGAAGTACCTTAGAGAGGTTTGTGAGAAAGAAAATTATGAAATTGAACAGGAAGCTTTAGAGCTTATTGCAAAGGAGGCACAAGGAAGTTTAAGAGATGCACTTTCTTTGCTTGATCAGGCAATGGCATACGGAACAAAAACAAGAGAAGACGTTATTTCTGCGTTTGGATGGCATGAAGCTATTCTTATAGAAGAACTTGCAAGCGTGCTTTTAGAAAGAAACTTAAAAAAAGCACTGGAAATTGCTCAGAAGGTTTATGAAGAGGGTATAGACCTGGTATATTTAATGGAAAAGTTAACTGAGTTTTTCAGAGAACTTCTCGTGATGAAAGCATTTCCCAAAGAAAGCAAGATTGAATTTCAAACCCCGGTACTTAGAGATCTTTTGCTTGAAAACGAACTGGAGGATATTTTGCTCATATTTCAGAGTCTTGTAAAAGATCTGGAAATCCTGAGAAGAAGCAATTATCCGCAACTTCAATTTGAAACTGCATTGCTGAAAATATGTGAATACGGGAAACTCGTTCCTTTAAAAGAGATAATAGAAAAACTCAATCAAATTTCAAATGCCAATTTTTCTATTCCTGTTTCTGCTATTTCTTCAGAAGAAAGCATAAAAGAAAAAACCTGGGAGAGCTTTTTAGAAGAAATTAGAAAGGAAAGCTTACCACTTTATGGATTGGTGAGCAGTTTGCCCAAGCCTGAAATAAGAACAGATGAAATTTTTTTGAAGGTCAGTTCTTTAACAAATCTTACTGATTCTCCTTATTACAAACATTTAAAAGAAAAAGTAGAGAACTATTTTAATAAGCCTTTTAAAGTGGAAGTAGAAGAGAAAAAGAGGGCAACCTTAGAGGATGTAAAAGAGAGGAAAGAGGTAAAAAAAATTTTAGAGATGTTTTCTGCAAAAATAGCTTACATACAACCTTTAAAGGAGTAGAAAATGAGAATACCACCACAATTTCAGCAATTATTAAAAGAAATGCAGAAGGTTCAGAAAAAATTGGAAGAAACCCAAAAGCAACTTGAAGAAAAAACAGTAACAGTTCAGGTAGGCGGAGGCATGGTAACTGTTACAGCCAATGGTAAGCAGGAGATTATTTCTATTCAGATTGAGGATGAACTTGTAAATCCCGAGGAAAAAGAAATGTTGGAAGATTTGATAATAGCAGGGGTTAATGAGGCTTTAAAGAGAGCCAAAGAAATGGTTGAGGAAGAAATAGCTAAGATTACAGGAGGGCTTAAATTTCCGGGACTAAATCTTCCTGGAATGTTTTAATTTTATGTCCGGAGCTTATCCCTATACTTTAAAGAAATTAATAGAAACTTTTTCCTTACTTCCCGGATTGGGAGAAAAGAGTTCAACAAGGCTTTCTCTTTTTCTTTTATCTAAACCAGAACTTTGTGAAATCTTAGGAGAGTTGATTAAAGAGTTACCTTATAGAGTTAAACTTTGCAAATTTTGCAGAAATTTTTCTGAAGATGAGGTTTGTAATATTTGCAAGAATGAAAACAGAGACCCTCATACTCTTTGCATCGTTGAGAACCCTATTAACCTTTCTCACATAGAAGAAACAGGAATTTTTAACGGGTATTACTTTGTTTTACACTATCTTTTGTCCCCAAAAGATGGCATAGGACCAAAAGAACTTGGTCTTGATCATCTAACTTATCTTATAAAGTTAAGAGATATAAAAGAAATAATTATAGCTCTCTCTCC
This sequence comes from Thermodesulfobacterium sp., assembly GCA_021163085.1. Classification (GTDB taxonomy): domain Bacteria; phylum Desulfobacterota; class Thermodesulfobacteria; order Thermodesulfobacteriales; family Thermodesulfobacteriaceae; genus Thermodesulfobacterium. Next base: position 5,362 of record JAGGXL010000098.1, read on the forward strand.
AACTCTTTCAGGAGAGGCAACAGCTTCCTATATCCTTGAAGTATTAAAAAACTGTCCAGTTAAGGTAACTAAGATAGCCTGTGGTATTCCAATGGGTATGGAAATTCAATTTGTAGATCCACTTACACTCAAAAAAGCCCTTTTTGGAAGGGAAGTATTAAAAGAAAAATGAAAGAGATTAGCCCTTTTTGCAGAAGAATAGCTCTGGGAGGTCTTCTTCAGGGATATTTTCATAACTTAAGAGGTACCATTCAAGGAATTTCCTTAGAATTGCAGATGTTACTTATGAAAAAAGAAAATTGTGAAAATCCAGAAGCTTATGAAAAAGTTAACAAAGCCTTTACTCTTTTACAAAAGCTTCAAAATCAGATAGATACAGCTTTTGATGATATTTACAATGAAAAAACTGGCCCATGGGATCTTAAAAAATTTGTAGAAAAAGAAATATTGTTCTGGGAAGCATTTTTACCATTTAAACACAAAGTAAAAAAGGAAATTATAGAAGAAGAAAAGGTTTTTGTAGAGCTCCCTTATAATTTGTTAAGGGGATTATTCTGCAATCTTTGTCAGGAACTTTTTTTAAACCTTAAAGAAAACACAACTTTAAAAATTTTTATTAAAAAAGATAAAAGGGTGGAATTTTTCTGGGATAAAGAAATAGATAGTTCGGTTTACGAAAATGTGAAAAAACTGGCTCAAATTTTTAAAAAATTGGCAAACATTGTAGTAGATAAAGGTTTTCTTTCTATTCAGTTTTTTAAAATATAAAAAATGAAAGAGAAACTTCTCTGGTTAGGTTTTTATCTCAAAGAAAGAAATGTTTTTAAAACCATAAAGTATTTTGAGGAAGGAATAGAAATAAAGGAAATTTTAAAGTTTAAAAAATATTCAGAAAACGAAGTAATAAATTTAGCAGAAAAGGAAATAGAAAAGGCAGAAAAAGAAAAGGTAGAAATTCTTTTTATTAAAGATGAAAAATTTCCTGAAAAATTAAAGGTTATTCCTTATCCACCTTTATTTTTATATATAAAGGGTCATCTTTTGCAGGATAAAAACTTGATTGCCGTTATAGGTTCAAGGAAGCCCACATCTTATGGAAAAGAGGTTGCCTATAAATTTTCCA
>JAGGXL010000074.1 GCA_021163085.1 Thermodesulfobacterium sp.
GTTTGGTAAGAGAGGCAAGATCAAAGATATCAGTTTCTTCCAAAGGTTCAGGAAAAGGACAAAGAGCTTTATATCCTGCCTGAATAATATATTTATTATTATTGTAAAAAATTCCTGCTACTGCTCCAGGGAAAACTCCGTTTTCAACAGCCCTTTTAAGTAGCTGAGAAAGAGAACTTATCATCTTACAAGAAGCCATGTTCTTTAAGAAACTCCAAAGTGAGTGCTTTTTTTGATTTTTCAAGACTTTCTATATAAGGAGAAAGCCATTTATAAACCATTTTTGCTATCATATCTATCTCTATGTTTACGAGATCTCCTGGTTTTTTAAGACAAAGGGTTGTAACTTTTAAAGTATGAGGAACTAACATAAGCTCTACAAAATTGTCCTTAAAATCATTTATGGTAAGACTTACACCGTCAATAGCAATAGAACCTTTTTTAACTAAGTAAGAGACAAGCTCTTCTGGAATTTCTATCTTAACTTTCCAGAAATCTTCTATAGGGGTTATGGAAACTATTTTCCCTATACCATCTACATGTCCAGAAACTAAATGTCCCCCCAATCTTTCTCCCAGTCTAAGCGCTCTCTCTAAATTGACAAAGTCTCCTGAATTTTTGTATCTGAAAGCTGTTTTAGCAAGGGTTTCCGGAGAGATTTGAGCTTTAAAAGAAGACCCCCTTATCTCCGTAACAGTCAGACAAACTCCATCAACTGCTATGCTATCACCTATATTTGTATCTCTTAAGGAAAAAGAGGCTGAAATTTCTATAAGCAATCCTCCCTGATAAGATTGTAAGGAAACTATTTTCCCTATTCCTTCAACCAATCCTGTAAACATATTTTTATTATAACAAATTTTAGAATTAATTAAAACAATCCATCAAGCTCTCCAGGATAGAGCTCCAAGTAAAACTCTGAAAATGTTTGTTCTTTTTCTTGTAAAAGGCTCTTCAACTCTCTAATTATCCTGCCCAAAACTATCTTCTTTCTTTTATAACTTTCAATAAAATCGAAAATCCTGGCTTTTTCTTTTTCTCCCAAATGTTTGGAAAAATTTTCCAGAATGTGTAAAATTACGTTAATCTGTTTCCCTCTGCTAAATGGTCTGGCTAAGGTTCTTTTAAAATAATCCTCATATTTTTTTAAACTCTCCTTAAATGTAATGTCTTTGGAGAATAAAAATCTTTCCACTTCCCGAAGACTTAAAGGATCATAACTCATGAGAAGATGGTAAGCTTTTTTATGAAAAGAAATAATATCCCTTTTATCCTTAGCTTTTTCTTTAAGCTCTCTCAATCTTCTTAAGGCAAAAATTCTGATAAGAAAGTTCTCAAGCTCATCTTTGTTCTTGATAATTTCTTCATCAACCACTGGTAGAAGCGGAAAGGCTTTTAAAATTTGCTTAGCAAAAATTCCCTGAGATTTTTCGTATAGATACTTACCTTCAATATCTTTGTAAGTCTTGGTTTTATGAGAAACTCCACAGGAAGGGGATTTACTTTTCAAAAAAAATCCTTCGATCTCCGGGAAACTTCTGATAATTTCTTTGGAAAAGGATATCAGTTTTTCTGTAAAATCTTTTCCCGTAAATATTTCAACAGCTTTTATTTTTTTACTATCTTTGTAAAGAATTATTTTCTCTCTCGGAACAAGAAGCCCAATGCTTATTTCTGGGCATACAGAAATTACATCACAAAAATTGCGAAGTTTTATAGCTACAGGATTTTCTACTAATTTTCCGTCATACCTTGTTCTTTCTAAGTTTAAACAGGCACTTAAAACCAGTCGGGGTTTTAGCATTAAAAATTTTTATGTTCCCTCCTCCCAAGAAGTCAGATACTTTTCTTGCTCAGGAATCAGGGTATCAATTTTAACTCCCATAGCTTTTAATTTTAGCCTTGCAACTTCTTTATCTATCTCCTCTGAAACAGAATAAACCTTTTTTTCAAGATTTTCCCGATTTTTAACTATGTATTCCACACAAAGAGCCTGATTGGCAAAACTCATATCCATAACTCCAGAAGGATGTCCCTCAGCAGAAGCAAGGTTAACTAATCTTCCCTGAGAAAGCACATATATTCTTCTATCATTAACAAGCTTATATTCTTCAACTTCTTTTCTTATTTGTCTTACTTCAGTAGTAATACTTTTAAGTCCTTCAAGGTCTATCTCTACATCAAAATGTCCTGAATTGGCAACTATAGCTCCGTCTTTCATTTTTAAAAAATGTTCTTTTCTTATAACTGACTTATTTCCTGTAACTGTGCAGAAAAAGTCTCCTATTTCTGATGCCTCATCCATAGGCATAACAAGATATCCTTCCATCACAGCTTCAAGTGCTTTAAGAGGGTCAACTTCAGTTACTATCACTTTTGCTCCCATTCCTCTTGCTCTCATAGCAAGACCTTTTCCACACCATCCAAAACCTGCCACAACAAAATAGGAACCTGCAAGAAGTCTATTTGTTGCCCTTAAAATCCCGTCAATAGTTGATTGACCTGTTCCATAACGATTGTCAAATAAATGTTTTGTTAAGGCGTCATTAACTGCGATGATAGGATATTTTAAAACCCCATCTTTTGCCATAGCTTTAAGTCTTATAACACCTGTGGTTGTTTCTTCAGTTCCGCCCCAAACTCTATCAAGCTTTTCAGGTCTTTCTCTGTGAAGTGTAGTTACAAGATCTGCTCCGTCATCAATGGTAATATGCGGCTCTCTGTCAAGAACAGCTTTTATGTGAGAATAGTAGGTTTCTCTATCTTCTCCTCTTATAGCAAACACAGATATACCAAAATGTTTAACCAATGCTGCTGCTACTTCATCTTTAGTAGAAAGAGGATTTGAAGCACAAAGATAAACTTCTGCTCCACCTTCTTTTAATGTTCTTGCAAGATTTGCTGTTTCTGTGGTTATATGAAGACAACCACCAATTTTTACACCTTTTAGAGGTTTTTCTTCTTTAAATCTTTCTCTAATGAGCCTTAAAACAGGCATATCCATTTCAGCCCATTCTATAAATCTTAAACCTTCATCCGCAAGTGATAAATCTTTTACATGATAATCCATAAGTACCTCCTTTATTTATCAAAACCTGCCAGTTCTTTTATTTTTTCAACCATATCAAGCTTTTCCCAGGTAAATTCAGGTTCACTTCTTCCAAAATGGCCATAACAAGCTGTTTTCTTAAAAATGGGTCTTCTTAGATTTAAGTAATCTATCATGTGTTTGGGTCTAAAGCAGAAAAGTTTATTAATTATTTCCAGTATCTTTTCAACAGGGATAGTATGTGTTCCATAAGTATTTACATTTATAGCCAAGGGATCTGGCACTCCTATAGCATAGGCTACCTGAACCTCAAGCTCCTTTGCAACTCCTGCAGCAACAAGATTTTTAGCTACATATCTTGCATAATAAGAAGGAGTTCTATCAACTTTTGTGGGGTCTTTACCAGAAAAAGCTCCACCTCCGTGATGTCCTCTTCCTCCATATGTATCAACTATTATTTTTCTTCCTGTCATTCCACAATCAGCAAGTGGTCCGCCTATAACAAATCTTCCTGTTGTATTTACAAGAATTTTGGTCTCGGGAGTTAAATGTTCAGGAGCAATAACTTTCTTTACTACCTCCTCGGTTATAGCTTCTCTTAGTTCCTTTTGGGTAATTGTAGGATCATGCTGAGCAGCAATAACTGCAGTGTGTACATCAACTGGTCTTCTATCTTCATATTTAACTGTTACCTGTGTTTTTCCATCAGGTCTTAAAAAGGGTAAAATTCCTTTCTTTCTCACTTCTGCAAGCCTTATAGCAAGCTTGTGAGCATACCATATAGGCATAGGCATATAATCTGGGGTTTCATCACAGGCATATCCAAACATAAGTCCCTGATCCCCTGCTCCTATTTCTCCGTCTCTATCAATTCCCATAGCAATATCTGGACTCTGTCTATCAATACTTATAAGTACTGCACAGGTTTGATAATCGAAACCAAGATCAGAATGGTTGTAACCTATTTCTTTAACTACACCTCTTGCAACTGTAGCATAATCAACACGAGCCTCTGTTGTAATTTCTCCTGCAATAAGAATCATACCTGTATTAACCATTGTTTCACATGCAACTCTTGCATAGGGATCTTTTTCTAAAATCGCATCTAAAATGGCATCAGAAATTTGATCCGCAACTTTATCAGGGTGTCCCTCTGTAACAGATTCAGAAGTAAAAAGAAAATTTTTGATAAGCATTTCCTACCTCCAAATTAAATATTCTGATAAAATGCAAGTTTAATATATATTTAAAATAAAGCAACGATGACTAAATCTTAAAAAATTTTAGGCTATTCCTATAAATATCTCTGGTAACCTAAAATATCTATTAATATAATAAAAAACCTCACTAAAGAAATTGCTAAAATTTCAAAATCTCTTAAAATAGATTTAGTCAAATTAAAAAACTTTGGATTTTTAAGGGCTTATGAAAGGAAAAGAAATAAGAGCCTTATTTATTGATTATTTTAAAAATCTGAGGCATGAGGTTGTTCCAAGCTCATCCCTTATTCCTTATGATGATCCAACGCTTCTTTTTACCAACGCTGGAATGGTTCAGTTTAAAAAGGTATTCTTGGGAGAAGAAGTAAGACCCTATACTCGAGCTGTTAGTTGCCAAAAGTGTGTCCGTGCTGGAGGTAAGCACAACGATTTGGAAAATGTAGGCTATACTGCAAGACATCATACTTTTTTTGAAATGCTCGGGAATTTTTCATTCGGAGACTACTTCAAAAAAGAAGCCATAGCTTATGCATGGGAATTTGTTACCAAGGTATTAAACCTTCCTAAAGAGCGTCTTTATGTCACCATTTACGAAAAAGATGACGAAGCAGGAGAGTTCTGGAAAAAAATAGCAGGCCTTCCTGAAGAAAAAATTGTAAGACTTGGTGAAAAAGACAATTTCTGGGCTATGGGAGATACTGGTCCTTGTGGCCCTTGCTCAGAAATAATTTACGATCAGGGAGAAGAATTCGGTTGTAAAAAACCAACCTGTGCTCCAGGATGTGACTGTGATAGATTTTTGGAAATATGGAATCTCGTTTTTATGCAATACGAAAGGGGCGAAAAAGGTAATCTCAAACCACTACCTAAAGGATGTATAGACACGGGAATGGGTCTTGAAAGAATTACTGCTGTTATTCAAGGAGTCCCCTCTAATTACGAAACTGATCTTTTTGCAGGAATAATTCATAAAATTTCAGAAATAACAGGTAGAGCTTTTAAAGAAAATAAGAATACAGAAAGTGCCTTTAGAGTAATAGCTGATCATATAAGAGCAAGCACTTTTCTTCTTGCAGAAGGAATTATGCCCTCAAATGAAGGAAGAGGTTATGTTTTAAGAAGAATAATAAGACGTGCAGAAAGATTTGGAAAATTACTTGGATTAAAAGAGGCATTTTTATATAAATTGGTTGACCCTGTAGTTCAGGAATTCGGAGATGTTTATCCAGAACTTGTAAAAAATGAGGAAGTTATCAAAAAAGTTCTTAAAATAGAAGAAGACAAATTTTTAGAAACTCTCAGCCTCGGGCTTGAAATCCTTGAAAGAGAAATAAAAAAACTGCAAAAGGAACAAAAAAAGGTCATACCCGGTGAAGTATTGTTCAAACTTTATGATACTTATGGTTTCCCTTATGATCTGGTGAGGGATCAGGTTTTACCTCTGGGTTTTTCTCTGGATCTGGAAGAGTTTGAAAAATTGAGGCAAAAAGCAAGAGAAAAAAGTAAAAAATCCTGGAAAGGTGCTCTTGAGAAAGTGCCAAAATTTATTAAAGACATGGTAAAAAAAGAAATCCAGACCATGTTTGTAGGCTATGAAACTCTTGAGACAAAAGCAAAAGTGATAGAAATCAAAAAGGAAAATGATTTTTATTACCTTATTACCAATTTAACTCCCTTTTATCCCGAAGGCGGTGGTCAAGTTTATGACACAGGTGTGATTATTGGTTCAAAAGAAAAAGCAGAAGTTTTAGAAACTCAAAAAGCAGGAAATCTTATTTATCATAAAATAAAACTTGTTGAAGGGATGATCGAAAAAGGTGAAGAAGTTTTAATGAAAGTTAATAAAGAAAGAAGATTGCACATACAAAGACATCATACAGCCACTCATCTACTACATTCAGCTTTAAGAAAAGTTCTTGGTTCTCATGTAAGGCAATCTGGTTCTCTGGTTGAAGAAAATAGGCTTCGTTTTGATTTTACCCATTTTCAGGCACTAACTTCAAAAGAGCTTAAAAAAGTGGAAGAATTGATAAACAAATGGGTTTTAGAAAATTATCCAGTTGAAACCCTGTGGGTAAAAAGAGAAGAAGCGGAAAAATTAGGAGCTATAGCAATTTTTGAAGAAAAATACGGAGAAATTGTAAGAGTGGTAAAAATTGACGAAATTTCTATGGAACTCTGTGGAGGAACTCATGTAAAAAGAACAGGAGATATAGGGCTTTTTAAGATAATTTCTGAAAGCAGTGTTGCTTCTGGAATAAGAAGAATTGAAGCAGTTGCTGGATTGAAAGCCTATGAATGGACTAAAAATCTGGAAGAAAGAATTGAAAAAATTGCAGAAATATTAAAAACAACCCCTAAGGACATAGAAAAAAGAGTTAAAAGTCTTTTAAAAGAGAGAGAAAACCTTGAAAGAGAAATTAAAAAACTAAAAAATGTGGACCTCAAAAAAGTTCTTGAGGAAAAACTAAGAGAAGTTAAAGAGATAAACGGAGTTAAACTTCTTGTTACTTCTTTTGAGACAGACAATATGGCAGAGCTGAGAGAAATGGGTGATTACTTTAAAAATAAACTTGGCTCTGGCATAATTTTTATTGTTGGAGAAAGAGAAAACGGATTTCCCTTAGCAGTATGTATGGTAACAAAGGATCTGGCAGAAAAATATCCTGCGAATAAAATCTTCCAGAAAATAGGAGAATCTATAGGGCTGAAAGGGGGAGGAAAACCTGAATTATCTCAGGGTAGTTTTAAAGAAAAAGTAAGTTTAAATAAAATCAAAAATCTGTTAGAAGAAAAACTTCCCAGTCTGTAAAAAGAATGAAATTTTACACTGTAGAATGGATAATAGAGATTTTAAAAAAATACCAGAGTGAAGAAACTTCTTTTTTCATAGAAGACAAAGAAGTAAGTTTTAAACCCAAACATTTTCTCTGGGCTCTTTTACATATTTACAGTAAAAAAGAACTTCCCTTTCTGGGAGAAAATCTGGATATAAAAGATTTAGAGTCTGTTTTGGAACATCAGGAATTTGATTTTATGTATCTGGTAGACCTTTTGAGAAAAAAATTTTCCTACTGGTTTAAAGAAAATATTCTCCACAGAGACTTTTCAAAAGAAAGTTATTTTACTCTTGCTCAGGAATTTTTGCTCCTTGAAGAGCAATTAAGAAAGCAGATTCAAATTCCGCTTCTTGACCAGATGAAAAAACTCATTCTTGATCTGGAGGAAATAGTTGAAAAGAAAAAACCACTTAACAGCTTTGATAAAAGAAAATTTGCCAGACTTTTAAAATTTTTTAATTTGGTAGAAAAGATTGAAAAATCTAAATGTTCAAGACTTGTTGAAAAGGCTAAAGATGTCGTTGAAAAAGCTTACAAAGGTGATTTACATTTTGATTTACCGTTACCTACCATCTCTAAGGAGTCTTTCAAAACAACTTTGAAAAAAGAGTTAAACAAGCAAATTTCTTCTTATTTAGGGGTATAAAAACAAAATGGAAAAAAAAGAAGTTAAGAAAAAAGCAAAAGAAGTGATTAAAAGACTTAAAAAAACTTATCCCGATGCAAAAATAGCCCTTAAATTTGAAAATCCGCTTCAGCTTCTTATAGCAACAATTCTATCAGCTCAGTGCACAGATGAAAGGGTAAATGATGTTACTAAAGAACTTTTTAAAAAATATAAAACTGCTGAGGACTTTGCAAACGCAGATCTTGATGAACTTGCAGAAGACATAAAAAGCACAGGTTTTTACAAACAAAAAGCTCGATATATTAAAGAGGCTTGCAAAATAATAGTAGAAAAATACAAAGGAGAAGTTCCAAAAACTATAGAAGAACTTATGGAACTTCCCGGAGTTGCAAGAAAAACTGCAAACATAGTGCTTGCAAATGCTTATGGAATTGTAGAAGGAATCCCTGTTGACACTCATGTTAGAAGACTTTCTCAGCGTATAGGACTGGCAACTTCTAAACAGCCTGAAAAAATTGAAAAAGAGCTTATGGAGGTAGTGCCTAAGAAAGATTGGTTTATTTTCCCTTACCTAATGCAGACACATGGAAGAAAAGTTTGTATTGCAAAAAAACCAAAATGCGAAGAATGTGTCTTAAAAGACCTTTGTGATGCTTACCTATCCTAAAATCGATCCTGTTATTTTTAAAATCGGTCCTTTTGCAGTAAGATGGTATGGTTTGATGTATGTAATAAGCTTCTTATGTTGTCTTCTTTTATGTAAATATCAACTTAAAGAAAGAGAAAGAAAAGATCTTTATCCTTTTCTTGAAAATTTGCTTTTTTACAGCTTTTTAGGACTAATAATAGGTGCCCGTTTGGGTTTCTGCTTTTTTTATTATCCTGATTATTTCTTAGCTCATCCTGAGGAGATAATAGCTATCTGGAAGGGAGGAATGTCTTTTCATGGAGGTTTAATAGGAGCGGTTTTAGCTGGATACATTTATATAAAAGTGCGCAGACAATCTTTTTTGTGGTGGGCTGACTTAGTTGTGGTTACAGCTCCAATTGGGCTTTTTTTTGGAAGGATAGGAAATTTTATAAATGGTGAAATATACGGAACCCCGAGCGATCTTCCTTGGGCTATGGTGTTTCCAGAAGGAGGACCTATCCCGAGACACCCTGTTCAACTTTACGAAGGGCTTGTTACAGGACTATTTTTATTCCTATTTTTATGGAGTTTACGAAAAAAGAACTGGATACCAGGAACAAAACTTGCGCTATTTTTAATACTTTATGGAATACTCAGATTTCTATTTGAATTTTTAAGAGATCATACAAATACCCAGAGTTTACCTTTTATCTTTGGCTGGATGAGTATGGGACAGGTTTTGTGTTTAGGGATGATTTGCTCAGGATTTCTTATTTTATACCTCATCAGGAAAAATTTTATTCAAAAGTATTTCTAATTCCTTTGCCACTTCTTTTGCAAAATTAAAGTGCTCTTTAAATAGCATTTCTGCTTTTTCTGAATTAAATGCCTTTGCTAAGATCTTGCAATTTTTACACAGAAGATTTCTAAATTTCTTTCCCAAAGGATTTTCAAGCTGAATTTTTGCATAAAGATTTATATCCTGTTTGGCAAGTCTCTTTAAAATATGAAGCTGTCTTAAAAAACTTGGAGTAGAAAGATGCACCAAATTTTTTAAAGAAAAATCAGAATCTTTAATAACCTTAGCCAAAAGTATAAGCCAGAAATGATTTATTACCTGAACAAGAGCCATTATTTCATCATGCTTTTTAGGAGATATTTTCACCAAATTTAATCCCTCATTTAACATAATTTCTTTAAACCATCTGGATACATTTCTTCCTCTAACAGGATAAAAAGCAATAGTTTTTCCTTTTAAGTCCCTTTCATAAGGACCAAAGAGAGGATGGGTAGCAAGAATTTCTCCCTTTTTTAAATATTTTCTCATTATTTTTACAGGTTCTCTTTTAAGAGAACAAATATCCATTATCCAGTGATGATTTTCAACAAAAGGTGAAATTTCTTTTACCACCTCCAGAAAAATTTCCATAGGAACAGAAATTAAAACTACTTTGCTTTTCTTCACAAGCTCGGTGTTGGTAAGAGGTGTATTTACATCTGATATTTCAACAGAGTAGCCATTTTTTTCAAAAAGGACCCTAAAAAGATTTCCCATTTTGCCTTCCCCACCAATGATTCCAATTCTAAAGTTATCATCCATTTAAGTCCTCCTTTTTGTAGAAATTTAAGCTACTTCAGAAAGTTTAAGTCTTTCTTCCCATCTTCTCATTAATTCTTCCTTTAGAATCGGATAATTTTTTAGTTCCGGATCTTTTTCTATAAGTTTAAATGCCTCTTCTCTTGCCCAAAGAAGAATCTGGTAATCTTTTACGATATTTGCTCTTCTAAACTCTAAGTAACCCGATTGTTTAGTTCCAAGAAATTCTCCAGGACCTCTTAACTTCAAATCTTCTTCTGCAATCTTAAATCCATCATTAGTTTGACACAAAATTTGAAGTCTTTTAAATGCATCACTTTCCATAGAGATTTTATACGCTATCAAAAAACAATATGACTGATATTCACTTCTACCCACTCTTCCTCTTAACTGATGGAGCTGAGAAAGGCCAAATCTTTCTGCATGTTCTATTATCATAACCGTTGCATTAGGAACATCTACTCCTACTTCAACAACAGTTGTAGAAACAAGCACATGGATTTCATTCCTTTTAAAGGCATGCATAATTTTCTCTTTCTCGTATGAGCTCATTTTACCGTGCAAAATTCCTACTTTATATTCTGGAAAAACTTCTTTTTGAAGGTATTCTCCATAAGTTGTTACTGCCTTAAGATCCATTTTCTCTGATTCTTCAATAAGAGGAAGTATCACATAAGCCTGGTGTCCCTTTTTAAGTTCTTTTTTGGTTTCTTCATAGGCTTTGCGTTTGTTATGTTCCAGGAAAAGTTTTGTAATTATAGGTTTTCTTCCTTTGGGCATTTCATTTATTATGGAAAGATCAAGATCTCCGTAAATAGTGAGAGCAAGTGTTCTGGGAATGGGGGTTGCAGTCATAACAAGAGTATCAGGAACTACACCTTTTGCCTTTTCTCTGAGCGCTGCTCTTTGCAAAACTCCAAAACGATGCTGTTCATCAATTATAACCAGTCCAAGTTTTTTAAATTCCACTTTCTCTTGAAAAAGAGCATGGGTCCCGATTACAAACTTTATAAATCCTGTGGAAAGTCCATGATAAATCTCTCTTTTTTTAGAGGGTGGTATTCCTCCGGTAAGTAAAGCTGCGCGTATTCCCATAATCTGGGTATACTGTCTAAAGTTATAATAATGCTGTTCTGCAAGAATTTCTGTAGGTGCCATTAAAGCTACCTGATAACCATTTTCTATAGCTATTAAAGCTGCAATAAAAGCAACTATAGTTTTACCATACCCTACATCTCCTTGAAGAAGCCTGTTCATAGGCAAATCGCTTCTCATATCTTTTTTTATCTCCTCTATAACCCTTTTCTGGGCAGAAGTCAGTTCAAAGGGCAGTTTTTTAATAAATTCATCAATCAGTTTGCTCTCTGTATTAAAACTTATACCTTTATCCCTTTTTATTCTTCCTTTTCTTAATCCAAGAGCAAGTTCCAGGAAGAAAAACTCATCAAAAGCAAGGCTTTTGTGATAAATACTCTCTTCTCTTTTTAATAAGATTATATCTTCTGAAGAATCTAGAAAATGCAAATTTTTAATAGCTATGTTTAAGGGATAAAGCTTCTTTCTTCTTAAAATTTCCGTAGGTATGCAACTATTAAGATAATCTCCATATTCTTCCACAGCGCTTTTCATGATTTTTCTAAAATACTTTTCAGAAACGCCTTCGATAGAAGAATACACCGGTACAATATGCCCTATTTCTGTAGCAAGTTTTTCTTCATCACCTTCTTCAATAAGTCCTGGATGTATAATTTCTAAATCTCTTCCAAAACGGGAAACCTCTCCTATTGCATAAAAATTTTTCCCGGGTTTCAAAAGCTTTCTCCATACATTCTCATTAAAATTAAACCATTTTAAAGTTAAAAATCCTGTACCATCTGTAATATACGCATAAAATATTTTTCTTTTATAAAAATGAGCGGTTCCACTTTTAAGAACCTCACCAAATACCACAACTCTTTGTCCTTCTTTTAAATCTCCTATCGAAGTAACCCGCCTTCTATCTTCATAATCTCTTGGCAGAAAAAATAACAAATCCTCCAAAGTGTGAATATTTTTCTTTGCCAGTTTTTTAGCAATACGAGATCCTACACCTTTTAAAAACTGAACAGGTTTTTTGAGAAGTTCTTTGTATCGAAGATAGGTCTCTAAAGAAATTTTATTCTCCGGTATTTCCTGATATTTAACAAAACTTTTATTGTTTTCTTCTAACCCAAAGGAATTCTCTCTCTCAGATATAGAAGACTTTAAAGAACTTAAAAGATCAAGCATTTTAATTATTCTTTCTTTTTTTTCTTCTAACGGGATTTTCTCCAAATTTGTGCAAAGTTCCAGAAGTTCTTTTTTAATTTCTTTTAATTCTTCAGGGGTATTGCTTATAAGAAAATTGAGCGCCTTCTCAAGCCCTTTGGTTTTGGGAAGATTTGCAAAGTTATTTTTAGAAACAAATTCAAGGGGTCTTAATATTTTAAAAAGCCACTCTTCAACATTTATCCCTTTTTCTCTTTCCATATTTATTCAATACTTGGAAATGAAGTTATTATAGAATTACTAAAAGTTTCTCTAAAAACTTTCTTAAGAAAATAAGCTTTTTCTAGATTTCCATATTTTAAAGCCCCTTTATAAAATATCTCAAATTTCTTTTTTGCCTCAGCATAAAGCATAAGCTTTTGTTCTAATTTTAAATCTTTTTGGTGGTTCTTAAAGAGTTTTATAAGTGCCAGGGTTCTGTAGTAATCAAGCCCTTTCATAGCAGAGAGTTGATCAAGTCTTCCTCCACTTTTAATTACCAGATATTCCTTAATGAGCCCAACAGGCATTTTTAACGAAACTCTCAGCCAAAATTCATAATCCTCACATACTGGAAATTTTTCATCAAACAACCCTATCTCTTCAAAAACTTCTTTTTTAATCAGGACCGTAGAGATTGAGACTACACAGAGCTTTATAGCTCTGTCAAAAAACCATCCTTCAGCTTTTTGATGAATTTTTTTGGGATTTATTCTTTTTTTTCCTTTGTACCAAACTTCTTCAGTTTGAACAATTTTATAAGAAGGCTTTTTTTCTAAAAACTTAATTTGTTTCTCTAATTTTTCTGGAACGAAAACATCGTCACTGTCAAGAAAAGCGATAAACTCCCCTTTTGCCTTCAAAATACCCACATTTCTTGCATGAGAAACACCTCTATGAGGTTTTCTCACATAAATTAGAGGATATTTTGCAACTAAATAAGGAGTTTCATCCGTTGAACCATCATCAACAACAATAAGCTCTAAATCTCTAAAAGTTTGATTTAAAACACTTTCTATTGCTTTAGGAAGAATATAAGCTCTGTTATATGCAGGAATAATAACACTTATTAAAGGTTTTTTCATTAATAAACATTTTACTCTGAAAATCCAGACTAAGCATCAATCTTAAACTCTTCAACAAGCTCAGTATAATCATCAAACCAGCAAGCAGAAGGATTTCTCTTAAAAACCATAATTTTACCTGCATCTTCAGGATTGGCAGCTCTGTGGTATCTAAAAAAGATGTGCTCTTTTGTTTTCCCAAGAATCTCTATCTTTCCCGTCTCATGAGACATTACATATCTTACCTTAGCTGCAAGTCCAGAAACCTTAGATCTTGCAGATTCCACGATATCTATAGTATCTTCAATATTTGTTGAAAACATTCTATTTCCTACGACTGGTCTACACTGGAAAAAGTAATAAGGAACTATTCCAGCAAAGGAAAGTTCTTCAATAAGAGATTTTAATGTTTCAGCGCTATCATTTATTCCTTTTAAAATAGGAGTTTGATTAAAAGTAATAGTACCAGTTTTTTGCACAAGTTTTATTGCTTTTTTAGACTCTTTTGTAATCTCTTTTGGATGGTTAAAGTGAGTCATAAGATAAAGCTTTTTATTCTTTTGAGAGTTAAATTTTTCAAAAACTCTGAGAAGTGAGGAGTCATTAATTATTCTAAGAGGATTGGAAGCAGGCATTTTTGACCCTATTCTTACTATTCTCACATGAGAAAAATTGCTCAGTTCATCTAAAATTTTTTCAAGTTTGGATGTGTTAAGAATTAAAGGATCACCTCCAGTTAAAAGCACATTGTTTATCTCCGGATGTCTTTTTACATAATCTAAAGCTTTTGAAATATCAAGAGCTATTTCATCCCCTTTGTTAATAAAAAGCCTCTTTCTAAAACAGAATCTGCAATACATCGCACATACATTTGTGGTTAATATAACCGCTGTATCTTTATATTTATGTTCAATCCCACGAGCTTTTGTATATTTTTTCTCGTTTGAAGCATCCAATTTACCCCATACAGTAAGCTCCTCCTTGGACGGTATAGAAATTTTTCTTATCGGATCTTCAGGATCCTCCCAGTTAATAAGTGAAAGATAATATTCATTTGTTCTAAAAGGAAATTTCTCACTAACTTTTTTTAGCTCTTCTCTCTCTTTCTCTGGTAATTTATCTATATGATCTAATTTTATAATATAGTTAATCCTTCTCTCCATCCACCACCTCCTATTAAAATTTTTTTAAGCTATATAGAAAAAACTTGTTTGAGAAGATTTATGTATAATTCAATTTTGTCCTGATTTTAGATTAAAATTTAACCTATTTTCCAAAAAAGTCAAATCCAGCCAAATTTTTATTTTTTATATTTAAAAATTAAATCCTTTTAAAAATTTTTCCATTCTTTTATTTTCTTAAAATTTGTCCATAAGAAAATAAAACCGCTAAATATCTCGATATGCTATATACTAAAAGAATTATCAAATCTAAGTCTAACTTCTTAGACACCTCCTTATACATACTCTTTACTTATTGAGTATAGTTTCCATTATACTATGGAAGAAACTCTTCCTTAAGAAACTTGTTAGCAAAATCATAATCTTTAATCCCTCTAAGTCTCATCTCTTTTATGAGTCTGTCCTGAAAAAACTTAAAAATCCTCTCAATCCTTCCTTTAGCCTGTGGACTATTGGCATGAATAAGTTCTATATTTAGCTCCTTCAAAGCCCTTTGTATCTGAGTGTCTCCATGTTCAAAAGAAACATCATAATGTAAACCTCCATGCCTCGTCATCTTAAAATGTGATGCTCTGTCAGTATAAAGAGCCATAAAAATACCTCTCTTTTTGATATACTCTTTAATAACTTCCATATTTGATTTTGTGCTCTCTTGAGGATGAAACTCTGCATACACATATCCATCTGCATCATCTATCATAGCAACAAGCCACCAGGGCTTACTTATATGCTCAAGCCATCTATGTTGAGAAGAATCCATCTGAACAAGAAGTCCAGCCTCTGACATCCTCCTTCTTCTGCGATATATCCTTCTTTTAGACTTTGGTTCGTGTAAACCACCTTTAATAAGTATTTGCCTTAAAGTCTCGTAACTTAAACAGATTTCATGGATTTCTTTTAATTTTTCTCTAAAATGAGAGATATTAAAGTCATAATAAATTCGGCTTCTGAGATTAAGAATCTCATCGATCATCTGTTGATTAACTTTAAAATTAGGAGACTTTTGAGGAGATTTTCTTAGAAGACCTTCAATACCATTTTGAATAAATCTTTTTTTGATACGAAGGATCTGTCTGTAAGATAGACCTAAAAGTTCTGCTGCGTTTTTGAGGGTTATAAACCCATCAATGACTTTTTTTAAACATTATACCTTTTCATCTCAACTTCCGTAATTTGAAATCTTTTCATCCTTATTTCTCCTCCTTCCTAAATTCAATTTCTTAGAAAGGAGTTTATTCCAAATGTGACATTTCAAAATAGTAATTAAGTGTGACATTTTAAATTTGAAACCACATGCACTATTTTAGACTTGACATATTTATAATTTTTAAATAACTTATAGAGTATAAATGCGTTTTATTAAAAGGAGTAACAACTTTGTTATAGACAAATAAAAATGTAGAAAAAAGGACATCAGAAAAAAAAGTCACTAAGGAGGGCGTAGAAAGCATTGCAGAAAACCGAGATTTTTAAAATTTTGAAGATGGTTAATTAGTGGAAAATAAAAATATGGAAAAATCGGAAATTTGTGAGAGGTAGTCATAAACTATGGTGAATAAAATTTTTTCTAAGGTTATTAAAACTATAACTACAGGTGGTTCAAGAAAAAAAGGAATTTTAGCCTTTGATCTGGGGACCTATTCCATAAAAATAGCCGAAGTTCAGATTATTAAAGACGAGCCGGTTTTAACTAATTTTATACAAGGAAGAACA
>JAGGXL010000194.1 GCA_021163085.1 Thermodesulfobacterium sp.
GTCAATTAGCCATGGCTCATGAATTTATTGAAAAATTACCAAAAGGATATGATACAGTAATTGGAGAAGAAGGTTTTTCTTTATCTGGAGGACAAAAACAACGTCTGGCTTTAGCAAGAGTATTTCTTAAAAAACCACCAATTATTATTCTTGATGAAGCTACCAGTCAGATTGATAGTATTACGGAAACAGCTATACAATCAGCTTTAGATAGATTTAAAGGGCGCCATACTATTATCATAATCGCTCATAGATTATCTACTGTTGAAAAAGCTGATAAAATCATTCTCCTTGAAAAGGGCAAAATTGTTGATGAAGGAACCCACGAGGAACTGCTTATAAAAGCACCGCTTTATAAAAATCTTTACAAAACTTTCCATAAAGAATAATTCCAGCAATTATTCAAAATACAGCAATTCATTTAAAGCTTTCTTTACTTCTTCTGGAAGAATTTTACTCATGCATATCTGGTTTTCACATTTTTTCTTAAAACAGGGACTACAAGATAAAGAACTTTTTAAAACTTTAAATTTGCCAGCCCAGGGACCTGTTCTTTCAGGAGAGGTAGGTCCAAAAAGAGCTATAGTAGGTTTTTTAAAGGCTGATGCTATATGCATGGGACCTGTATCTACACTTACTACAGCCTTAGAATTTTTTATTAAAATTGCAAGTTCTTTTAAAGAAAGCTTACCAACTAAAGAATAAACATAGGGATATTTCCTTTTCTGTTCCTCTGCCCAATATTTAAGCTCTGTATTAGAAGGCCCTCCTGTTATAAAGATATCAAATTTTTGGGCTATATCTTTACAAAGCTCAATAAGTCCTTCCCAGCAAAAATAAGGCCACCATTTGGTCTCCCAGCGAGCAGAAGGAACAAAAACTATATAAGGTTTTCTAATAAATTCTAAATTTTTGTTTAATATATCTGAAGGAAAAATCGGATCTGGAATTTCTTCAGAAGATTTTAAATTTTCGGATTTTCCTAAAATTTCAATCACATTTTTGGTAAGAAGAATGTATCTTCTAACTGCGTGTAGATTTTTGTCATAGGGAGGAAGTTTAATATTGTAAAAAAAGGGGCTTCCTTCTCTGTGATTTGAAAATCCAATTTTATACTTAGCTTTACTTAAACCCGTAATAATTCCACTTTTTAAAAGGCCCTGATAATCAATAACTGCGTCATATCTTTCTGTTCTTAAATTTTTCAAAAAATTCTTAAATCTTTTAAAAAAGTGGAAATTGTTGTTAGAAAAAATAAGAAGTTTGTTAATATAAGGATGTTTATCCAGTATTTCGGCATTTCTTTCATCTACAACCCAATCAACTTCAGAATCGGGAAAAACCTTTTTCAACAGAGTTAAAGATGGCAGAGTTTGAACAACATCTCCCAGCGCTGACAGTTTTACTATTAAGATTTTCACTTCTTTTGAAAACAGTCCTTTATAATAAATTCAGCTGCTTCTTTTAAATCCTTTGCCACGAAATAAGGTTTTATTTTCTTTTTAGGAGCTACATATTTAAGCTCTCCTTTTCCATAGCCGGTAAGCACAAGAATTCCTTTAATACCTATATTTTGTGCTGTTTCTATATCAATGATTTTATCACCTATTAGATAGGATTTTTTAAGTTCAATAGGATATTTTTTAAGGGCTTGTTCTATAAGACCAGGTTTTGGTTTTCTGCAGGAGCAATTTTCATCTGGATGATGAAAACAAATAAAGAAGTCATCTATAGAAACTCCTCTTTTTTTTAATCTTTTTTGTAAAAGTTCATTGGTTTCAAAAACGAGTTCCTTTGGAAAATAGCCTCTTGCAGGACCACTCTGATTTGTAACTACAATAAGCTTAAATCCGTAACTTTTAAGAAGTTTTAAGGCTTCTGCTACATTTGGCAGAAGCTTCAGACGAGAAAGGTCATTAATATAGCCCATTTCTTCATTTAAAGTTCCGTCTCTATCCAGAAATATTGCCGGGGTTTTCATACTTTTTAAATTATATAAAATTTATATTCATAAATATGAAATTCTTTGTTTGGTTTAAGAATCGCTGTAAAATTATATTTCTTTTCAAGATCCTCTAAATAATGAATCTCTTCACCTATTATTTCAGAAAGTTCGGGATTTATTTCTATTTCTACTTTTTTATTTTTTACATGGGGTCCTATTTTTATAAGTCTTCTTAATATTTCATAATAAATAGTTCTCTTACTTTTTACCTTTCCTTCTCCTTGACAATAGGGACAGGTTTCATAAAATATCTGATAGAGAGACTCTCTTTTTCTTTCTCTTGTCATCTGAAGTACTCCAAAAGCAGAAATGGGAAGAAAACTGTGTTTGGCTTTATCCTTTTTTAATGCTTCTTTTAAAGTTTGAAGAACAAGCTCCTGATGTTCAGGATCTTCCATATCTATGAAATCAATAATAATAAGCCCCCCTATATTTCTTAATCTCAATTGATATGCAATTTCTTCTGCAGCTTCCAAATTTATCTTAAAAACTGTTTCTTCAAGTTCCTTTGTGCCAGTATATCTTCCTGTATTTACATCAATAGCAGTAAAAGCTTCACAGGGCTCGATCACAATAAAACCACCTGATTTTAACCACACTTTACGAGAAAGTATTTTTTTAATATCTATCTGAATCCCGTGGGCTGTAAAAATATCTTCATGTCCTTCATAAAGTTCCACATAGGGAACCAGATGAGGGAAAAATTTTTCTAAAAAATCTTTAATATTTTCATAAAATTTTCTGTTATCCACTACTATTGCCGAAATTTGTTTATTAAAAAGATCTCTTATTGCTCTCAATGCTATATTCAATTCTTCATAAATAAGAGCTGGAGCTTTTAATTTTTCTGCTTTTTCTTTTATTTCTTGCCAAAGACATAGGAGAAATTCAGCCTCTGTTTTTAAATCTTCCTGAGAAGCCTCCACTGCTGCAGTTCTAATAATCCATCCTGTATCGGGTGGCCTTATTTCTTCAAACATTTCTTTCAGTCTTTTACGCTCTTTTTCATTTTTAATTTTTCTTGAAATTCCTATATGATTCATGTAAGGAAGATAAACTAAATAGTGACCTGGCAGGGTAAGATTGGTTGAAACCCTTGCACCTTTGTTTCCTATAGGTTCTTTAATAACCTGAACCAGAATTTCTTGCCCTTCTTTTAATACTTCGTGTAAATTAGTAACCACTATATTCTCTTTATCCCAGTCTATTTCTCCCGAAGTCATGATATCGTTACCAAAAAGAAAAGCTGTTCTTGTTAAACCAAGATCAAGAAAAGCCGAATTAATCCCAGGAACTACTCTCACAACTTTAGCTTTATATATATTACCTACAAGACCCTTCTCAGAAGATCTCTCCACATAAAATTCTACCAGTTGATTTCCTTCTATAAGCCCTACCCTTATTTCAAAAGGAGTATAACTAATAAGCAGCTTTTCCATTTCTAAAACTCTAATTCTTTAATAAAAGCTTTCATTAATTTTTCCAGTCTTTTTTCAGCTTTTTTAGAAGTTTCTACTACTTCAGAAAAAAGTATAGGTTTAAAATTATCGGGATCATTAACATTAGAAATAATAGAAATTCCCAGAACCTTTAATCCGGCATGGACAGCTACAATAACTTCTGGAACTGTAGACATACCAACTGCATCTGCTCCTATAATTTTTAAGAATCGTGTTTCTGCGGGTGTTTCCAAACTTGGGCCAGGAACTGCCACATAAACTCCTTCTCTTACCTCTTCATCAAACTTTTGAGCAACTTTTTTGAACAATTCTCTTAGCTCAGGAGCATAAGCACATGACATATCTGGAAATCTCGGTCCCCACTTTTCATTATTCATTCCTCTTAAAGGGTTGTCTGGAATTAAATTTATATGGTCCTTTATAAGCATTATATCTCCAGATTTAAAAGACAAATTTAATCCTCCTGCAGCATTGGATACAATATAGATTTTAGGTTTAAAAAGAGTAAGAACCCTTAATGGAAAGGTTAACTCTTTAGCAGAATAGCCTTCATAATAATGAAACCTTCCCTGCAAAACACCCACCTTTTTTCCTTCTAAAGTTCCAAAAATAAGTTCGCCTTTGTGAGTTTCTACCGTAGAAACAGGGAAATTAGAAATTTCTTTATATGAAAAAGAGGCTACTTTTTCTATTCTTTCTCCCAGAGATGAAAGCCCTGTTCCTAAGGTAATAATTATATCTGGAGAAAAAGAAACTTTCTCTTTTAAAAATTGATATGTGTCTTCAACTTTTTTAAAGTATTGATCCTCCTCTATCATCGGTTAGTTTTTCTCCATCATCAAATTTAGTAGTAAATTTTGGTCTTCCAAGCTCATCAATTTCTAAAACTTTTACTTTTATTTTCTCGCCTATCTTATAAGCTGCCTTTAACTCCTTAGGTGGATTTTGCATTTTAGAAATGTGTAGAAGTCCTATTTTACCAGGAAGAACCTCAACAAAAAGTCCATAGGGCTCTATCCTTGTGATTTTTCCTTCATAAGTTTTTCCAACTTCTACTTCAGAAACTAAGGCTTCTATTTCTTTTTTTGCAGCTTCTATATCTTCTTTACTCTTACCTGTAATAGAAACTTTTCCTCCTTCAAGAACCCATATCACAGTATTGGTTTTTTCTCTTATTTCTTTTACTGTTTTACCTCCGGGACCTATGATAAGAAAGGCTTTATCCTCTGGAACAGAGATAATTTCAATTTTTGGTGCAAAAGGTGAAAGTTCTTTTCGAGGCTCAGAAATAGCTGAATACATTTTATCAAGAATAA
>JAGGXL010000106.1 GCA_021163085.1 Thermodesulfobacterium sp.
GGGGGAACCTGTTCAATCTCTCCTAAGAAAGAGTTAGCTACTTCCTGTATTTTATTTATATCTATTTCTGGAACATCTTTTTTAGCTACAATCTCTCCGGTTATGTCATAAGTTTCTGTAGTTATACCAAGCTGAAATTCACCTTCATAAACCTTGTCTCCTTCCAGAAAAATTTCTGCCAGTTTCGTGGCATTATTTAGAAAAATAGGTAAAACACCTGTAGCAATAGGATCAAGTGTTCCTCCATGCCCGGCCTTTTTTACTCTTAAAATTTTTCTAACCTTTTCCAGGGTCTCAGTAGAGGTAAGACCTTTTGGTTTATCTACTACTAAAATACCGTTTAATGAAGATTTAACCTTCATAGGAAACTTTTCAACTCCTCTTTAAAAGATTTTAAAAATTCATAAAAATTGCTAACTTTTGTTTTAAAACCACAGGCATATTTATGTCCGCCACCTCCAAAATTTTTAGCCAATTCAAGAATTTCAATAGGAGCTCTACTTCTAAGACTTACACTTACTATATTTTTTTCAACTTCTTTTATCAAAGCTGAGATTTTAACTCCTTTTATACTTCTTAAAAAATTGACAAAATCACTCAAGTTTTTAGAACCTATTTTTTGAATATCTTCATAAGTTAAGTAAGAGATTGCTATAACTCCACTTTCTAAAAATTCAAGCCTTTCTAAAACTATCTTGAGAGTTTCAATCTCAATTAGGGAAATGTTTTCAAAAAGGGAAGTAGCCACTAAATAGGGTTTAGCACCAAGATTAGAAAGCTCACTTGCTATTAGAAAAGTCTCACTGTTTACATTTTCGTATTTAAAACAACCAGTGTCAAAGTAAAGTCCTGCAAGTAAATTCTGTGCCATCTCTGGTGTGATGAGAAAGTTTCCACTTTTAAGAAGTTTGTAGATTAAAATAGTGGTAGAAGGTGCTGAAGGATCAATTATTGCTATTTCTTTTCCAGAAAAAGCTTTTTTATTTGTGTCAGGGTGATGATGATCTATAATAATGAAAACTTTAGAAAAAGATACTTTTTCAAGCACCTTTTCTGGAATTCTTTCTGGAGTATGTGCATCCAAGACAATTACAACTGAATTGTGGAGGTTTAACTTGAAATTCTCTACCAAAATAAGATCTTTTGAATAAGGTAAAAATTCAGCATTTTCAGGAATATCCTCTACAAGAGGAAAAGATTTTTTATTAAGTGATTTGAAAAGAATGTGCAAGCTAAGCATGGAAGAAATTCCATCTATATCTGGGTTAATATGAGTAATTAGCACAAAGTTTTCAAAAGAATCGAAAATTTGAAAAATTTTTTTCAATTTTTTACTCATTTTCTGTTTTAGTTTTTTGTGAAATTTTGGCAAAAAGTTCGTCTAACTTTTTTTCTTTTTCCAATCTATCATCTTTACGAAACTCAATATCAGGTAGAAATTTGAGGGTTATTTTTTCTCCCAAAAGTTTTTTAATATATCCTTTGGCTTTGTTTAAAGCTTTTTCCACTTCTTCTGTATCTCCTTCATATACCGTAAAGTAAACAACTGCTTTTTTCAAATCATCTCCGATCCTTACTTCAGTAAGAGTTATTAATTGTTTAAATATAGGATTATTTAGCTCATGCATTATGATTTCTGAAATAACTTCTTGCAATAAACTGGCTACTTTTTTTGATCTGTGAGACATTTAAATTTTTAATAAGATATGAAGTCTATTTCTGCCTTAATAATCTCTAATCTTCCGTCGTTTTGAATGAAATTTAAAATAGAGGTCAGTTTGCTATCTACGAATTTTTGATCTTTACCTACTACACTTATACCAAGAATTGTTTTTTGCCAGAGATCATGTCCATCTACTTCGGCAAAAGATATTTTTTTAAACTCGGATTCAATTTTGTGAAGGAGTCCTTTTAGTATCTGTCTTTTTGATTTTAAAGAATTAGGTTCAGGAAAGAAAAGTTCAATTTTAGCTACTCCAACCACCATTTTATATCTCCGGTGCTACTTCTCTTATTTCAAATGCCTCTATTATGTCCCCTTCTTTTATATCCTGAAAATTTTCTATCCTGAGTCCACACTCGTATCCTGCTGTTACCTCTCTTACATCTTCTTTAAAACGTTTTAGAGAAGCTATGTTACCTGAAAAGATTACAACCCCGTCTCTTATTACTCTTACTCTATTGTTTCTATGAATTGTTCCTTCTTTTACATAGCAACCGGCAACAATTCCGACCTTGGGTATTTTGAAAGTTGCTCTAACTTCAGCAATACCTGTAATATGTTCTTCAAGCTTGGGTTCAAGAAGTCCTACCATAGCTTTTTTGATATCATCAATAAGCTGATAAATTACATCATAGAATTTTATTTCTACTTTTTCATTTTTAGCAACATTTTTAGCATTAGGAGTAGGTCTTACATTGAACCCTACTACTATAGCATTAGAAGCCGAAGCAAGCATAACATCACTTTCTGAAATTGCTCCAATTCCTGCACGAATAACATTAACTTTTACTTTTTCAGTAGAGAGTTTCGCTAAAGAAGTTTTTAATGCTTCCAATGTACCTTGAGTATCTGCTTTTAATACGATATTTAGTTCTTTTATTTCTTCTTCTTTTAATTTTTCAAAAAGTTTTTCCAAGGATAGTTTAGCCTCTTTTGCAGCTTCTGCTTCACGGGCTTTTCTCTGACGATATTCTGCTATTTTTCTTGCCTTTTCTTCTTCATCAAGCACAATAAAGTCATCTCCTGCCTGAGGTACTTCTTCAAATCCAAGTATTTCAACAGGGATAGATGGTGTAGCAACTTTTATTCTATTTCCATAACTATCAAACATAGCTCTTACTCTTCCATGAGTAAGTCCAGCTACAAAGACATCTCCTTCTTTTAGAGTTCCTTCCTGAACAATAACTGTAGCAACAGATCCTCTTCCTTTGTCAAGTTTACTTTCAATAATTCTCCCTCTTGCTGGTCTATCGTAAGCTGCTTTTAATTCAAGCATTTCTGCTTGTAAGAGCACAAGCTCTAAAAGCTCTTCTATTCCTATCCTTTTTTTAGCAGAAATATCTGCAACAAGAGTATCTCCTCCCCAATCTTCAGGAACAAGCCCCAGCTCTGCTAACTGAGATTTAACTTTTTCGGGGTTAGCATCAGGTTTATCAATCTTGTTTATTGCAACCACAATGGGAACTTTTGCTGCTTTTGCGTGTTCAATGGCTTCTTTTGTCTGTTCCATAACTCCATCATCAGCAGCAACAACAAGAATAACTATATCTGTAACCTGAGCCCCTCTTGCTCTCATAGAAGTAAAAGCTTCATGCCCTGGAGTGTCAATAAAAGTTATAATTTTCCCATCTTCCAGCTTTACAGTATATGCTCCTATATGCTGTGTAATACCTCCAGCTTCTTTACTTACTATATCGGTTTTTCTTATAGCATCAAGGAGTGTTGTTTTTCCATGGTCAACATGACCCATTACTGTAACTACAGGGGGTCTTGGTTTTAATTCCTCTGGAGATGGGGGAGTATATTGGAGAAGGATTTCTTCTTCAATTGGAGCTCTTTCTACTTGATATCCAAATTCATCAGCTAAAATTGCTGCAGTATCAGCATCTATAGATTGATTAGCAGTTAAAGGCATTCCCATTTGTAAGGATTTCTTTATGAGTTCACTTATTTTTACTCCCATTAACTTAGCTAATTCGCTAACCTGAATGGTTTCATAAATTTTAATTTTTCTTTCTTTGGGAGGAAGTGTGGGAGGTCTTTCTGATTTTTTTTCTACCTTTTCTTTTACCTTTTTTTGTTTTTCTTCTTCAGTCTCTTCTTCTTTTTCGAAAAGAACCTCTGGCTCTTCTTCAAATAAGAAATCTTCTATTTCTTTTTTAAGTTCTTTTTTAGGCTTTTTACTTGGTCTTTTTTTACCTTTTCTTTTTTCTTTTTGCTCAAGCTCTTTTTCTTTCTTTTTCTTTTTTATTTCTTCTTCTGGTTTAGGAGGTATTTCGGGCTTTTCTTCAGGGACAGCTACAGAAGGTTCCTCTTTTCTTGGTTTGAAAGATTTTTCTCTTCTTGCTTTGAAATCAGTAACTACTCTTTTTTCACGAGGATATCCTTCCTCTTTTTTCCCTTCTTTTTTTTCTTTCTCTTCAAGCTTAATACTTTCTTTTTCAGGAGCTTTTTCTTTATCTTTAACAGCAACTTTTACTTCAGAAGGCTCAGAAGGAACTTCTTTAGAAACTTTCTCTTTCTTCTTTTTTCTTATGATTAGTTTTTTCTTTTTAGGTTTTTCTAATTCTTCAGGCTCTAAAATTTCTGAAACAGTGCTTTCTGAAAGATCCGTTTGATGTTTTTCTATTTCTTCCCTTTTTATAACAATAAAATCTGTTCTTTTGTTAAAAAGGGCTTTTATCTCTTGAGCTTCTTCCTCGGTTACAGAAGAGGCTATAGTTTTTACATTAACCCCTTTTTCTTGAAGTTCTTTAAGAAGCTCCCTTGGGTCTAAATTTAATTCCTTAGCCAGTTCTCCAACTTTTATCCTTGCCATTAGACACCTTCAATTTAAAGGATTTTTTAATTTTTAAAAAAGTTTAAATAAGTTTAATAGTAAAGTCGGAAAATTCAAGAGCTCCTTTTATTTTAAAAAAATTAGATTAAATTTAACTTAATGAGAAAAGTAATAATTATTCCTGCAAGATACGATTCTGCACGATTTCCTGGTAAACCTTTAGCCTCTCTTTGGGGAAAACCGATGATTCAACATGTATACGAAAGGGCTTTAGCTTCAGAAATTTCAGAGGTATATGTAGCTACAGATGACAAAAGAATTCTTAATGAAGTAACACGTTTTGGGGGTAAAGCAATTTTAACTGGTAAAGAACACACCTGTGGCACAGAAAGGGTTGCAGAAGCTTCTAATATTTTAGGACTTAACGATGAAGATTTGATAATTAATTTGCAGGGTGATCAACCCCTTTTTCCATCTGAGTATTTTTCTTTACTTGTGAAACCTTTGCTTTTTTCTTCTGATATTCACATAAGCACCCTTGCAACTCCTATAAAGACTTTAAAAGACCTTGAAAATCCAAACAAGGTAAAAGTAGTACTTGATAATAAGGGTAGGGCACTTTATTTTTCAAGATCCCCAATCCCTTACTTTATGCCACCCGGTAAGGAACCATTATATTTAAAACATATAGGAGTTTATACATACACTAAAGGATTTTTAGATAAATTTATTAATCTTCCTCAAGGAGAATTAGAGAAATCTGAAAGGCTTGAACAGTTGAGGGCATTGGAGCATGGTTATAAAATAGCTGTAACGGTGGTTCCTAAGGATGTTCCAGAAGTTGATACCCCAGAAGATTTGGAATACATAAAAAATTTAAAATAGGAGTAGGAAATATGAAAAGAGAACCAGCTGTAGCAGGATATTTTTATAGTAATAATCCAGAGGAACTTAAATTTCATCTATCAACTCTTATTGTTTTTAGAGAAAATAGGATAAAAGCCAAAGGTGTTATTGTTCCTCATGCAGGTTATATGTATTCTGGATGGGTGGCAGGAAAAGTTTATGGAAGCATAGTTCCGCCTGAAATAGCTATAATAATAGGCCCAAATCATACAGGATTGGGAGAAAGAGCATCTGTATTTAATGGAGATTCCTTCATCATCCCCCTTGGTGAAGTGCTGGTTGATAAAAGTTTGGTAGAGGCCTTGGTAAAAGAAGTGCCTTTCCTTTCTAAGGATGTGATGGCACATCTTCACGAGCATTCCATAGAAGTTCAAGTTCCCTTCCTTCAATATATAAACCCACAAATAAAAATAGTTCCTATATGTTTGAGTAAAATGAACTTAGAAGAAAATATAAGTCTGGGAAAAGGGATAGCAAAAGTAGTAAAAAAACACCCCGATAAGAATATTTTAATAATTGGAAGCAGTGATTTTAGTCACTATGTGCCCCATGAAATTGCCAAGAAAAAAGACATGATGGCTATAAAAAAAATACTTGAACTTTCAGAAAAAGAATTTTTTAGACTGGTTTTAGAGGAAAGACTTAGTATTTGTGGATATAATCCTATAGCAGTTACTATTAGTGCCTGTAAAAATTTGGGAGCAGAAAAAGCAGAATTAATAGATTATATGACTTCAGGAGATGTGATAAAGGATTATTCTTCTGTGGTTGGTTATGCAGGCATAGTAATTTATTAATTAAAGAATGGAGGTGAATCTGTAATGGTTGTAACCAGATTTCCTCCCAGTCCTACAGGGCATTTACATCTGGGTGGAGCAAGAACAGCTTTATTTAACTGGCTATTCACAAGGCATAATAGAGGTAAATTTATACTTCGTTTTGAAGACACAGATAGAGAAAGATCTAAACAGGAATATGTAGACTCTATTATAGAAGCTTTAAAGTGGCTTGGACTTGACTGGGATGAAGGTCCCTATTTTCAGAGTAAGAGATTGGAGATTTATCAAAGTTATGCTCAAAAACTTTTTGAAGAGGGTAAGGCATATTATTGTGAATGCCCGAAAGAAATTTTGGAAAAGAAAAGAAAAGAAAGGTTAGAAAAAGGTCTTAAGCCAAGATATGATGGCACCTGCAGAGATAAAAAATTGGGACCAGGTGAGGGAAGGGTTTTAAGAATTAAAGCCCCTGAAATAGGAGAGATAGTTTTTGAAGATCTGCTGAGAGGAAAAATTGTTTTTCCGGCAGAAGAGATAGATGATTTTATTATTCTTCGTTCAGACGGAACTCCCACTTATCACTTTGCAGTAGTGATAGATGATATAACAATGGGAATAACTCATGTTATAAGAGGAGATGATCACATTTCCAATACTCCTAAACAGCTTCTTATCTATAAGGCACTTTCTGCTGATCCACCGGAGTTTGCTCACATCCCTATGGTTCTTGGATCTGACGGAGCAAGGCTTTCTAAAAGACACGGTGCTAAGTCTATACTTGAATACAGAGATGCAGGTTTTTTACCAAAAGCTCTTATTAACTATCTTGCCCGTCTTAGCTGGGGATATGGAGATCAAGAATATTTTACAGTTGAAGAATTAATTGAAAAATTTGATTTAAAAAGCATTAACCTTTCTCCAGCACGATTTGATCAGGATAAACTCTTAGCCATAAATGCTTACTGGATCAAGAATAGCGATAATAAATATTTACTGGAACATCTTAAATATTTTCTTAGAGACTACGATTTAAGTAAGTTTTCGGAAGAATATCTCTTTTCTGCCATAGAAACTGTAAAAACAAGAAGTAAAACTATGGTTGAAATGGCTGAAATAATGAAGTTTTATTTTGTAGAAGAGGTCAGCTACGATTTAGATGGAGCCAAAAAATTTCTGGTTTCAGAAATAAAACCTTTACTTCAAAAAATTGCAGAGGATTTAAAAAGTTTACCATTGGATGAGAAGAAATTGGAAGAATATTTTAGAAATCTTGCTGAGGAATCTGGCATAAAACTTAAAAATATTGCTCAAGCTGTAAGAGTTGCTTTAACTGGAAAAACTGTAAGTCCTGGGCTTTTTGAGATAATTAAAGTTTTAGGAAAAGAAAGAGTGGAAAAAAGACTCAAAAAAGCTATAGATTTTATAAAAAATACCTAACTGCTATTTTTTAAATATTCATTTTGCCAAATAGGTAAGGTAATTGCTTCTAATTGTTTGTCATATTCTATTAATTTTTGATAATATTCCTCTGAATTCATAGCTTCTTCTGCTTCTTGATTTTCTGGTTTTACATCAGGTGTAAATATTTTTGTTCGGAATGTATGATAATTATCACGGATAGCGCAAGGCATTAGCCAGTTTTTGGCATTTTTACTATAAGGATAACCATATTCTTTTTGCCATTGTCTTCCATTTTTAAAAAAGAGATTATTCCAAGCATCAGCAAGTGTTTTACCTTTTTTATATAAATCGTAAACATTGTCTACATAATAGGGGATAAAAACACAAGGGGTGATATAGCCATTCCAATCAATATAAAAATAACCATTTTTACGACCAAAGGCAATGCAACCATCAGCTAAAGGACCACTATTCCAAAAATCAGCTATAGGGTATCCTTTTTCTAAAAGTTTTTCCCATTTTCGATAAAGCATCATCCTTTGTTCAGGGGATGGCATTAAATCAAATACATTTTTGCCCCTACCAATAGGCA
>JAGGXL010000089.1 GCA_021163085.1 Thermodesulfobacterium sp.
CTATTATTATATCAATTTTGTATTAAATTATGATTTAAAAAAGCAAGTAGCTTTAGTTAGAAGTGTTTCAAAGCTTGCCAAAATCCCTAACTTCAAACTTTTTATTGATAAGAAAAAAGCCTTTTATTTTGTTAGTTTTGTTTTATTAATAAGTTTAGCTGGAATCTTATGGTTTAAATATTTCTTAAATGTAAAAAGACTAAAAGATGAAGAAAAATTAATGAAAGAATTTTTAAAAATCTTGGAGGAAAAAGGATATAAAAAGAAAGAAACAGAGGGTCTGGAAGAATTTGTTTCCAAAATAAAAGATAAAAAATTAAAAGTTGAAGCCTTAAATTTTGTTAAAATTTTTGAAAAAATCTATTATAAAGACAAACCTTTCACAAAAGGAAAACTTAATGAACTTAAAAATATTATTAATAGAATAAAATATTTTTCTAAAAAGACTTAGTCTGTTTTTTCTTTTCTTTTATTTTGTTTATCAAAAAATTTTTTGGAAGGAAGTAAAGGTTCTCCTTTTAATTTTTTTCTTCTATCTCCTGAACAGTTTTTTCAATAATAAGAAACCTTTCCGGAGTGCTTGGATGGGTAGCAAGAAAGGTTTTACTTATTGCACTGGGAAATTCTACTGCCATACGTCTCCATATCTCTGCTGCATCACTTATATCATATCCACCTCTTGCAGCAATATAAGTTCCTAAGTAATCTGCTTCTTTTTCAAATTCCTTAGAATAGATTATACCACCCAGTTGCTGGAATGTTCCCTGTGTATTTACCCCTGTGGTAACCGCAATTAAAATATCAATAACTGAACCAATAATCATATTCCCCATTTTTTTTGAAATATGTCCAAGAATATGATGAGAAAGCTCGTGTCCTAAAACAAGTGCAAGCTCTTCTTCATTTTGGATAAATCTCATCAGTCCTGTTGTCACAAAAACTCTGTTTGGAGGAGATGCCCATGCATTTACAGATTCGTGAAAAATAAGATATGCTTCATAATCACATCCCTCTATCGGTTGCACCTCCATGTTAATTAACTCTCCGTTCCTTTCTACCAAAAGTTCTAAACTTTTTGATTTTCTTACAATTTCAAGGATCTCTCGACTATTTTTTACCTCTTTATCATTTATTTTTAAGATTTTGTCATTTACTCTTAAACCAGATTTATAAGCAGGAAAATCTTGCTTAACATACCATACAGTTGGTTTTTGATTAAGAACGAATCTTTCATTTAATAATTTTGCATCCTTTTCTTTATACATTGTCTTATCATGAACCTCAAAGCCATAAACAGGTCTGACATTTTTCTTGCAAAAGGGTCTTGCTCCAGTAATGAGATTGTACCAAACATTGTTCAGTTTTTCTTTTCTTTCAAAATAGGTAAAAAGGGCTAACTTTCTTTGTTTTAATCTTTCTGCCTCTATTGCTTCTTTAGGAACTTCTGGAATTTCTTTTAAAGTGGGAGCACAACTGGAAATAAAAGTCGGTAAAAAAATTAAAAGAAAACTGATTATTTTTATTTTGTAGGTTCTTCTTCTCATAGCTTATTAGCTATGAGGTGGGAAAATGAGGCACAAAACCATACTTGGCATAAATCTTTTGAGCTTCCGGGGACTTTATAAAATCCAGAAACTTTCTGGCATTTTCTGGATGGGGTGCATTGATAAGGGTTGTAATGTAGTAATTTACTTTATCCCTTTGATCAAGCTCTTCTCCTACTTCTACCATCTCTACAGGTAATCCTTGAGCTTGAGCATGTATTACTTCTGTTGCCCATACAGGTCCCACATCGACTGTGCCTTTAACAATTCTTAAAGGTGTTTCTCTATGATGGACAAGAGTAAAAATGGTTGTACCCTCTGCTCTTTTTTCCTCCATAATTCTGTGAACAAATTCTTCTCCACCTGCCTTTTTATACATCTCCACAATATAACGGGTTATATCTTCAAGAGGTCCTGGTTGAGAAATTCTAACATTATCCCTTGCCAAATCTTTTAAATCTTTAATTCTTGCTGGATTACCTTTAGGAACCATTAATACAAGACGGTTATGAAGATAAACGAAATAGTCTTCTATAAGACCTCTTCTCATTAATTCCTGCATTGCTGATTCACTAACCGCTGTATAAATATCTGGGGTAACTTTAATTTCCATATCTCCAAAACGAGCTCTACCAGCGAGAATTTGTTTTAATTCAAGTCCAGGAGGTAAAGTTTCATAAAAAATCTTTTTTACTTCAGGATAAACTTTTTGAAAAGCCTCAAGCAATTCTTCCATTACCATAAATTGATTACCTGCCATAAATAAATTTAAATCTGCTTCATTAAGGTATTCTAAGTTATGTAAGTCATCTTTGTAATTTACAGGAATCTCAGGAAGTTCTACCTTCATAATTAGACCTCTTTTTTACAAATTTTTGATTATATATTTATATAATTTTTAATTAACATAAAGTCAAGAAAATTATGAGAAGTGGGTTTAAAATCTTAAGATTGTGAAATAAAAAAAGCCGGTGAGAAAACTCACCGGCCCTTGACAGATTTAGCAGAACATTCAGTCTAAAAGTTCCATTTCACGCCAGCTGTTACATAAACAACATCAGCATCCCTGTCTTGCATATAATACTCGTCCTCATCAAAGTCGGCATAAGTTGCTTTTACCTGCACAGTAAGGTTTTCTTTCAAGTTATAAGTGAAACCACCTGAAACCCTAAATTCGTAAGACTGAAGATCAGAGTAGTCGGAAACGTCAAACTCACTCCATGGATTATCAGAAGCGTCAATGGAACCAAGATAGGGCCTGTCATAATCTTCTTCAGAGTAAACGTAATAGGCATCACCAAAAATAGTAAGTCTCTTTGTTGCAGCAAAGTTGAACCCAGCATTCACAACATGAACATCAATCTCATCTTCAACTCTATCTTTGGAACAACCGACTGTTCCCCCACCTGGGGTTTTAGTTACACGACCAGCTCAACCATCAAATATGGGAACAACAGCAGGGGTCTTAGTATCTATATCGTAATACTCATAACCAAGGTTGAAAGTGAGCTTTTTTGTTAACTGATAGGTGAGGTTTGCACCGAGAGAAAGAATATCTTTATCCCAGTCAGCATCATCATTATCCTGATAGCTATATTTACCATTGAAGCCCAAAATCAAGTTCTTTGTTGGGGTAAAGTCCAAAAAAAGTTTCCAAGTATAGGAATCTTCAGGATCAGCAGATCCAACAAGGTTTCTGTAATATTGCCATATATCATAGGTATAACACACGCTTGAATCCCCACCTGAAGGACATTTAGCTTTTTCAAATTCAAAGGGATCATCTGTGTAATCATATCTGAAGGAAAATCTAAAAGAAAGTTTTTTAAAGGGTTTTCCATTAAGGTTTAGAAAAATGCTATCCGTTGTAGTATCATCATAGCTTTCCGTATATGGAGAATCAGGAAAACTTGGATTAAGTGGATTCTGACTGTTCATTTGTTTTGAATTTCTGTTTATATCTTCTCTTTCCCAGCCAAGAGAGAGTGTATATTTACTTTTCAAGATGTAGCTTAAGGCAAACCTGAACTCATTCACATCTCTGTCAAGCACATAATCGGATTTATAAGTATAATGAGCAGGATCTCCATATGGATTATCACTACAACCAGCCCATGTAGCAGAAGGATCCACAGGGTAAAGTGTAACATCAACATTGTCTGCATCTATGGAGTAGTATCTATACTTTGCATTTACCGTAAGGTTCTTAAGAGGTCTTGATGTAAGACTTACTAAGAAAGCATAAAAATGGGGAGAGAGATCTTCTCTCTTTCTGTTATAAACTCCACCAGACGACATGAGATCAGATCCGGCATCGTCATCATATTCACTCTTTATATTGGAGTAAACATAGCTTGCAACAAGCTTTGAATAAAGAGGAAGACCTTTCAGGTAGAATTTGACAACATGTGTATACTTTTCAACATCTGGATTTGTGTTAGCATAAAGAGAGTTATTTTCATCATAAAAAACCTGTCCCAAAAACGGATTAGCTCCTAACTGAGGATGGTGAACAGGATCAGGAGAGAACTTATGAGGCTTTGCTTTATCCTCAAAATCTTTCCACTCATGGTAATATTCAAGTCCCCAGAGCTTTCTTGTAATTCTGAATCCAAGTTTTAAGGTATTAGCTCTCTCATTTATCC
Organism: Thermodesulfobacterium sp.; assembly: GCA_021163085.1. GTDB lineage: Bacteria > Desulfobacterota > Thermodesulfobacteria > Thermodesulfobacteriales > Thermodesulfobacteriaceae > Thermodesulfobacterium. Next base: position 4,190 of record JAGGXL010000089.1, read on the forward strand.
TTCTTCCATAAGTGTAAACATGACAGGCAGCACACTTACCGCCCATGTAATACATCTGTCTGTGGCCAAACTTTTCATATCTATTGAAGTCATAAAACAGCTTCAACCCTGGAAGCATAGGAACATGAAAGATGCCAGATGTGGCATATTTAGTTATTCTTATGTAGTAGTTTTTGCCTACATTAAAATCCGTGAACTGAACAATTTTATGACCTGCTCCAGTTCCAGATCCAGTAGAAGTTGTATAATTCAAACTGCCAGCCTCATTAGCAATAACATCATTATAAACCCAAGAGCTACCCTGAAGCTGAAAACCATCCGTATAATCAGGATAACCTTTCGGAAAAGGAATCTCATGACCCAGATAATGGAACATCCTATCAACAGAGCCCTTGAACTGAAATATTCTTTTCAGGTCAAATCCTAACTTACTAGCCCAATCATAATCATCTCTCACATATCCCTCAAACTTTATAGAGTCAAAATCAAGTTTAATATTACCTTCACCACCAGACCACCACTCTTCATATTCTCCAAGAGCACTCATTTTATCATTATCTAACCTATCATTCTCATCAGTATATATCCCAAATACAGAAACACTTCCTGTAGGCTTGATAGACTCGGCTCTTGCAAAGAAGCTGAAACACAACATCAAAAAAAGAAAAAGAGAAATGGGCAGAAATACAAACCTTTTCATCTCAACCCCCCTTTCTTTTTTATCTTGTAAGTGCTTTTCCATGTCCACCAAGAGATTGCGAAGGCTCATCCGACCCATGTATCTGGTAATGACATATAGTGCATCTTGTGGTAAATGCCCTGGTTATGCTACCAGCTCCCATCCCAACCTGGGGCGTTCCAGTGTTACTGGGAAGCTCAGCATGAAAATGAAATTCGTGGCATTGCAAACACAAAAACGGTTCATTCTGCTTAAGAAGATTATCTGCCACTGTCCCGTGAGGCTCATGGCATATAGTGCATCTTTCTGAAACAGGCTCATGTTCATAAAGAAATGGACCTTCCTTGTCCTGATGACACTCATAACAAACATCGTTGAGTCTTTTCACACTTCTGAGCATAAATTTAACTTCAGATCCATGAGGATTATGACAATTATCACATCCAATTTTGCCTTCTCTTATAGGATGGTGTGATGGAAGGTAAATTTTGGATGTAATATCTTGATGACACTGGCTGCACAGGGATAAAGCCATAGTTTCTTTCAGAAGATACTCGCCATTCCCGTTATGGACATCGTGACAGCTCATACAGGAGACCCCAACCATGGCATGCTTTGAATCATTCCAATGAAGCATTGTGGCATCTGAATGACACTTCAGGCAGACATCAGAGGCCTGAAAAGAGTTAAGATTTTTGAAGGTAATAATATAGGTTGGATCCATTTCTTCCACATGTTTACTTCCGGGACCATGACATCCTTCACATCCTTTCTGGTAACCAGGGGCTTCAAACTTAGCAAGCTTCATATGAATATTTCCTTTCATCTTCTCAAAAATTTCACTGTGACAACCAGCACAGGCCTCAGATCCCACATACGTTGCATCTTTTATGGTAGGATACCTGATATAGCTACTCATGTCACTTTTTTTGCCCCCACCCAATGAACCTGTGAAGGTGCAAGAATAAAAGGTAAAACCAGCCACAGTCAAAAAGAAAAACACCCCGAAAAGCCTTTTCATAACTCCCCTCCCTCAGGTGTTTTCTATATTACAATCATTTTATAATTATAATGAAAATAAACAAAAATATTAAGTCAAGTTTTTTTTTATCTAAAATTCTTTAAAATTTTCTTAAAATTCAAAATTTATCTATTTTTTTTAAAAAATTTTTTAAAATTTCAAAATGTTGCAAACTAATAAGATCCAGCCTCAAATAGCTCTACTTCATTTTTTAAAAACCGAGGTAACTGAACTTATGGAACTATAATCAAATGAAACGGTAACCATAATATTCTCAATATCGGAAAAATATCAAATCAACATCGCTGCTTAAAGAGTAAATCTGGCCGAAAAAAAACCCCACAATACTGTAGTATGCAAAGAAAAGAGAATCAAAGAAAAGAGAATCAAAAATCTGAAACCTTAAAACCAAAATCTTCCGAAACTTTTACCAGGACGTCTGACATCTCAAGACACATCAGGTCGGACATAGAAACATAAACAACCACTCTTTCTCAAAAACGCAGATTTTCTTTCCTTAGTGAGGTCTATATACTTCCTATAAACAAACAAGATACTTGGCTCTATCTTCTTAAGGCTTCCAACCGCACTTACAGAAAGACCCTATCATAGCCTAGAAGCTTCAGTACATACATGTTTGTCATGTAGTTTATTCACAAAGGGAGACGGTATGGTCTATATCGTCTCCTGAAAGAAAAAACCACTCTTTTACCAAAAATTTGACAAATCATTATGAACGACAAAGCGTGACATAAGGCATATCAGACATTACACTTTCAATAACAAACACACTATCCATCTTGTAAAAGCCTGTTCCACCTACTACGCCAAGCACGATATCAACCTCTTCGGAAATAAGTTTAATTTTAAAAGCTCTCCATTACCATAAATTGATTCCCAACCATAATAAAATTAAATTTGCCTCGTTAAGGTATTCTAAGTTGTGTAAGTCATCTTTGTAATTTACAGGAATCTCAGGAAGTTCTATCTTCATGATTAGACTCCTTTTTTAATTTAATTTTTATATTATTTTTATTTTATTTTTAATTAGTTAATTAGTATAAAGTCAAGAAAACCATCAAAAAGTAGAGGAGCAGACCTAAAATAATGTTTCCCCCGCGAAGGGAGAAGTTATGGGAAAGAAACCCGGCTTTCCCATGTTGCTGGGTCAAGTGGTACCGGGACACCATCCCCCACCATCGTCTCTAAAATTTGGATTACCTATTCCAACTACTATAGCTTTTTTCATAACTTAAAAAGTAGAAAGGAGCCCTCAATCCTCTTTGGCATTGCCCTCAATATATTGACAGTATAATATAAAACAAGTAAATTTAAATCGAATCATTAAAATTCTTGCTTAAGCTAATTTCCCCGACTCTTCTATAAGGTAGGTTGCACTGTAATAAGGATTGTGCTTATTATTCTATTATTGACAAGGCATTTATGGAAGAATAAAATTAAGCTATGCAAGTTAGACCTGTTTCTGAACTTGTAAAAGCAAAATTAGAAAATATAGCTGTAGTACTTGTAAATCCCATGTACAGTGAAAATATCGGTGCTGCTGCAAGAGCCTGTGCCAATTTTGGGGTTCCCAATCTAATCCTTGTTAATCCTGAACCTTTAGAAGAAGAAAAAATGAGGGCTATGGCGACTAAATCTGGTATCCCTATATTGGAAAAAATAAAAATCTTTGATGACATCTCTACAGCTTTGAAATCTTTTAATTATGTAATTGGGACTACTGCAAGGCTTGGAAAACACAGGCTGGTATATCATACTCCAAAAGAATTAGCTCCCTACATATGCGAGCTCTCTATAAACAATAAAATTGCTATTCTTTTTGGGAACGAGAGGTTTGGTCTTTCAAACGAAGAACTTTCTTATTGCGATAGCGTTATTACCATTCCTACTACAGAAAATGCTTCCTTAAATATTTCCCAAGCGGTAGTAGTCACTCTTTATGAAATTTTTCAATCAGCAAGTATCCCAAGAATCCCTAAACCTCAACTTGCAACCCGTGAAGAGCTTGACATCATGTATGCTATAATTGAAAAAACTTTACAATCTATAGATTATATCCCCCATGATAATAAAGTTTTGTGGCTCACCAATATAAAAAAATTTTTATCAAGGCTTGAGCTTACTTCAAAAGAAGTAAAAATAATTCAGGGATTCTGCAGACAACTTCTCTGGGCACTCGGGAAAAAACTTACCCTTTCTTCTCCAAAAGAGCAACCGTCTCAAAATGATATGTCTGAGGAAACATATCAAAAAGAGAAAGCCTAATCAATTCATAATTAAGTTTCTTTAAAATCAACAAGTCTCTTACCAAAGTAGGAACATCACAGGAAATATATATAATGTACTTTTTGGCAACTTCAGGAAGTAACTTCATTAATTCTTTACATCCCCCTCTTGGTGGATCAAGAAGGACTAAATCAAACTCCTCTCCCTCTTTTACAGCTTCATAAAGAGCTTCCATGGCACTTATGTTTCTCAAATCAAATCTTCCGTTAATACCGGCTCTTTCTGCGGTATAAAGCCCATCTTCAATAGCTCTTAAATCTGTATCAATACCCAAAAATTTCTTAACCTCTTTTTTGTGTAAAAGAGGAAATAAAAAGTTACCCATTCCTGCGTGAAGGTCAAGAACTTTCTCAAAGGAAAGATCCCAAGACTTTATTATTTCCATAATGGCACAATTTATCTCCCAGTTTGCCTGAACAAAAACCCCGGGTTGAACATAATAAAAAAGACTATCTATATTTTTAAAAACTCTTCTTCCTCCATAAGGACTCCCCTCAGGAAAGGGACCCTCAGGGCGTCTTCCTTTCATCCAGTAAAAAACTGCCTTTAGTTCTTCAATGCTGAGCAATTCTTTTATATCTTCTTTTAAAGGTTCAACAGATGTCCAGAATATTAAAGTAACCTTATCTTCCTCTGGTGAGGTCTCAATTTTTATTCTTTTGCTGTAATAAGAAAGTTTAATCCAGGACAGATTTTTATACAGTTGAGCAATAACTTTATTAAGAATATCTTCTCCTAATAAACACTTCTCAATTTTTAAAACTTCGTGGGTTTTTCTTTTTACAAATCCCATTTTAAATTTATCGTTTTCTACATGAAATCTTAAACGGTTTCTGTAATTGAATTCTTTAGAAGATGATACCACCTTCTCCAGAGAAATTTCTTCTTTCCAGCCGAGTCTTTTAAAGGTATCAAAGAGTATATCCTCTTTAATCTTTATCTGATATGAATATGAAATGTGCTGAAGCTGACATCCTCCACAGATACCATAATAAGGACAAGGTGCTTCTCTTCTATAAGGTGAAGCTTCCAGAAATTTTTCTACCTCAGCCTCTGCATGATCTCCATAATCTTTGATTATTTTTACCTGTAAAACTTCTTCGGGAATCACATAGGGAATAAAAACTACTTTTCCATCTGGAAGGCGTGCAAGTCCATTTCCACCAAAAATGATTTTTTCAACTTTTAAAACCGCTTGCATAGTTTTTAAAATATAATTTTAAATATCCTTTTGCCAAGAAATAGTTTTTTATATCTTGAATTTTCTATCTATTTTAATTAATATTTATTACAAACAACAAGTTTTTCATAACCCTCTTGAAGAGGTCAAGTAATGAAATATGTAGGTCTCGATGTAGGTTCAGGAACAGCAAAAATCGCTGTTCTTGATGAAAATAGAAATATTTTATTCTGGCGATATGAAAAAACTCACGGACTTCCTATAGAAACTGCTGAAAAGCTTCTATCTTTAGCAGAAAAAGAATTCAATTACGATCTTTCTGGTATAACCTGCACGGGAACCGCAGGAAAAACCATTTCTCAAATACTTGGATGTGCCTTTATTAATGAAGTAATGGCTCATGCTAAAGCTGCAACTTATTTTTATCCGCAGGTTAAAACTATTATAGATATAGGCGGAGAAGATTCTAAATTAATTTTTATTACCCATGAAAGAGGAACCCCGGAAATTGAAGACTTTGCCTTAAACACCCTCTGTGCTGCAGGAACAGGCTCTTTTCTTGAACAGCAAGCAGCAAGACTCGGATACACTATTGAGGAATTTTCCAGACTTGCTTTAAAAGCAAAAACTATTCCAAGAATAGCCGGAAGATGCACAGTTTTTGCTAAATCTGATATGATTCATCTCCAACAAGCAGCTGTTCCTGATGAAGAAATTATTGCAGGTCTCTGTTATGCAATCGTAAGAAACCTTAAAAGCAATCTTGCCAAAGGTAAAGAAGTTTTACCTCCTCTTATATTTCAAGGAGGAGTTGCTGCAAATTTAGGAGTGAGAAAGGCTATAAAAGATGTTTTTAAGCTAAAAGACGAAGAATTAATCATTCCAGAACACTTCAGAATAATGGGAGCTATAGGAGCTGCACTTTATGGATTAGAAGGAAAGGCCTCCTCGGAATACAAAGGTTCTGAAATCTTAAGAACCTATTTAAAAGAAAGAAAAATTAATCCACCAAGGTATCCTGTTTTAATTCCCTTTAAATCTCTTGAAATATCTGAAAAAGTTGCCAGAAATTATCAAAAAAGAGTCAATTTAGAACAGCCTTCAGAAGCTGAAATTTATCTTGGAATAGATGTAGGTTCTGTTAGTACAAAACTTGTTGCTATAGACGAGAAAGGTAATCTTCTTGCAAAAGTATATATGCTTCATCATGGAAAACCACTAGAAAGCATTAAAAAAGGACTTCTTGAGTTAAAAGAAAAGCTTCCTTCCAAGATAAAGGTTAAAGGTGTTGGAACTACCGGTTCAGGAAGATACCTAATAGGTGATTTTGTAGGAGCAGATATAATAAGAAATGAAATTACAGCTCAAGCCTATGGTGCCCTTTTTATTGATCCAAAGGTGGACACAATTTTTGAAATAGGTGGACAAGATTCCAAGTACATTTATCTGGATAAAGGAACAATTTCCAATTTCGCTATGAATAAAGCCTGCGCTGCAGGAACAGGTTCTTTTCTACAAGAACAGGCAGTTAAATTGGAAATCCCAATTGAAAATTTTGGAGATATAGCACTTAAAAGCAATGCACCTCTCAAACTTGGAGAGAGATGCACTGTTTTTATGCAGTCTGACCTTCTTCATTATCAACAACAGGGATTACCCAAAGAAGATCTAATCGCAGGTCTCTGTTATGCAATTGTTTATAACTATTTAAACAAGGTTGTAGAAGATCGTAAAATAGGAAATAAAATTTTCTTTCAGGGAGCTGTTGCTTTTAATAAGGGTGTTGTTGCTGCTTTTGAAAAAGTTCTTGGCAAATCAGTAATAGTGCCACCTCATCATGAAGTTACAGGTGCCATTGGAGTTGCTCTTTTAGCAAAAGAGGAAGTAAAAGGAGAAACAAGGTTTAAAGGATTTGATCTTGCCAAGGTTAAATATAACATCAGAACTTTTGAATGTAAAGGTTGTCCCAATCAGTGCGAAATTCATCAGGTAAGTATAGAAAATGGAAAACCTTATTATTATGGTGGAAGATGCGAGAAATATGAGCTTGATTACAGAAAAGCACCTTCTCACATACCCAACCTTACCTTGGAACGGGAAGAAAAACTTCTTTCATATGTTAAACCTGCAGAAGGTGATTTTCCCGAAAGTAAAGTTATGGGGATACCAAGAATTTTACAATTTTTTGAATGGTTACCCCTTTTTGCTACTTTTTTCCAGGAGCTGGGATACAAAGTAGTTTTATCTCCTCCTACATCCAAACAGATCATTAAAAAAGGGTGCGAAATAACACCTGCTGAACCATGTTTCCCTATTAAAATTGCCATAGGTCATGTAAATGCCCTTCTGGAATTAGGAGTAAAATACATCTTTTTACCTCAAATTACAGACCTTCCTCCCGAACATCCAGCACTTGAGGTAGGTAAGGTTTGCCCCTATGTACAAAGTATTCCATGGATAAGTCCTGCCTCTATTAAATTCTCTGAGTTAAATGTAAATCTTTTAACCCCTGTTTTACACCTCGGAAGAAAAGGAGTAATTTTAAACGAAGAAATTAAAAACCTGGCTAATCTTTTGGGAGAGCCTTTAGAAAAGGTTAAAAAAGCTTGGAAGATAGGAGAAGAGGCTCAAAAAGATTTTCATCACTGGCTTAAACAAAGAGGTAAAGAGATTCTTGAAAACTTTAAAGATGAAATAATTCTGGTAATAGTTGGAAGACCGTATAATGCCTTTGATCCAGGAGCAAATCTTGGAATACACTACAAAATAAGAAAGTTAGGACTGGTGGGTCTCCCTGTAGACATGCTTCCTTTGGAAGGAATAAAAGATATCTCTTTCCTTGAAGGAATGTATTGGGAGTATGGACAGAGGTTTTTGCTTGCAGCTCATATAATCAGAGAAACACCAAATCTATTTCCCATATATTTTACTAATTTTTCCTGTGGGCCAGATTCTTTTATTGAACATTTCTTTGAAGATTTACTGGGGGAAAAGCCTTTTCTTGAAATTGAAGTTGACGAACACAGTGCTGAAGCAGGAGTAGTAACAAGACTCGAAGCCTTTGTAGATAGTTTAAAAGATAAAGTCAAGTATTATGAAATGCCCAAAATTTACGAGACTATTAAGATTTATCCATCAAATAACAAAACTATATACATTCCTTACATGTGTGATCATGCTAAAGCCCTTGCCGCAGCTTTTAGAGCTTGTGGAGTAAATGCTCAAGTTTTGCCTGAACCTGACGAAGAAAACCTGGAGCTGGGAAGGAAATTTACTTCTGGAAAAGAATGTTATCCTACCATATTAACTACCGGAGATTTAATAAAACTTGTCAATTCTCCGGATTTTAATCCTGAAAAAAGCGTTTTCTTTATGCCTGATAGTGGAGGACCCTGCAGATTTGGCCAGTATAATAAATTTCATAAAAAGCTCCTAAGAAATCTTGGTATAAATATGCCGGTTTATTCTTTACAGCAAGATATGAAATTTTATGAAGACTTAGATATCTTGGGAAAATCTTTTATGAAAATTGCCTGGAGAGGTATTGTAGCGGTAGATATTCTGGACAAGCTTTTTAGAGAAACCAGACCCTATGCTGTTGACAAAAAAGAGGTGGAAAGACTTTATTGGGAATCACTACAAAAAATAGAGAAGACCATAGAAGAAAAGGAAGACATGTTAGAAACACTTTTTGAAATAAAAGAAGCTTTCAAAAATATTGATGTGAAACATGAGGGAAAACCAAAAGTAGGAGTTGTGGGAGAAATTTATGTTAGAAACAACAGATTTGCTAATGAAAATTTATATAGATTTCTGGAAGATCTGGGGCTTGAAGTGTGGCTTCCTCCCCTAACTGAGTGGATTTATTTTATAAACTATACCTCCAAAAGATGGGCTAAAAAATTAGGATATTTTAGAACTGTTTTAAGATATATAATAGAAAGCCAGTATTTAAAATGGGAAGAAAAGAAATTTATAAATTTTGTAAAGGACGCTCTTAATATGGCAGATGATGCAGATGTAGAGGAGTTAATGAACTTTACTAAAAGATATGTTCATCCTGAATTTGAGGGAGGAGAAGTCCTTCTTTCAGTAGGGAAAGCAGTGGAATATTTACATCATGGTGCCTCAGGTATAATAAATGTTATTCCTTTTGCTTGCATGCCAGGAAATGTAGTAACCGCTGTTCTGAAAAAAATAAAAGAAGGGGAAGGGATAAGGGTTCCTACCCTAACTGTTCCCTGTGATGGACAAAAATCTTTGGGAACTAAGATGAGAATTGAGGCTTTTGCAGAGCAGGTTAAAGAGTTTTTTAATAGTAAGAGAACAAAATTTTAAAAAATTTAAAATTAAAATTTGATTTTTTAAATACATTCTATATTATGGCTAATTTTATCAATTTTTAATAGTTGATTTTTGAAAAAAAACAGTTTAAATACATTTAAATTGAAAGAAAAGAAAGATAGTACCTTTAAGTTTTTATTTACTGTTTTAATTGAAAGTTTTAGTATTGGGATTTCTGTTGTTGCTTCTATTATAGCAGGTGCTATAGTAGGTTGGTTAATTGATGAAAAAGTTTTCAAGGGGAAATATTCTCCATGGATAACTACAATTTTTATTATTTTTGGTGCTGCAGGTGGAATAAGAAATCTTATTTGGTATAGTAGAAAAAGAATGAAAG
>JAGGXL010000102.1 GCA_021163085.1 Thermodesulfobacterium sp.
ATGCTCAATCTTGTGAAAAAAACGAAACAAAAGTTTCTATAATACTTGAGGAAGAAAAAGAGATTGCCCCAGATACCTTATCTATAAATTTAAGAATAGATGTGCTAGCTCAAAAAGAAGTAGAAGCTATAAATATAATGGGAGAAGTAGATAAAGGTTTAAAAGGTCTTAATTTAGAATATAAAGGTGGCAGATATTCGGTTTATGAAAATTGTTGGTGGGAAAAGGGTAAAAGAAGATGTTCAGGATATAAAGGGTGGGTAGAATATATATTTTTGCTAAAAGAAGTTTCTCAGCAGAATAAAATTTTTGAAAAACTTAATGAATTTAAAGAAAAATATGGAGAAAAGCTCAAGTTCAGCATTTACAGAACAGACTGGATTGTTTCTGAAAAAGAGGCAAAAAAGGCAGAGGAGGAACTCAGGCTTTTAATTATTGAAAGAGCAAAGGGGTTTTCAGAAACGATATCTAAAGCTCTTGGTAAAAATTGTGATATAGAGCTTATCGATTATCAAGCGCAAAAGTCACATTCTTTTTATGTTTATCCAGCAAGAGCCATGGAAAAAGCAACTGTAGAAGCTCCAGAACCTAAAAGAGAAGAAAAAAGCATTATTGTAAGAGCTGTAGTAAAATTAAATTGTAAATAAGGAGGAATAAAAATTGGTAGAGTTCAAGGTTATTGCAATTCCTGTAGATTTTTCTGAAATATCTTCTGTAATTGCAGAGTGGGGTAAAGCACTGGCAAAAAAACTGAGGTCCAAGATAATACTGATCAATGTAGTGGAAGACCTACCAGCTTTTGAAGATATTTCTGCAGATGCCAAAACTTTTCAAGAGCTTGAGGAAATCATATTTGAAGGTGCAAGGGAGTATATGCAGAACTTTTTGAATAAACACTTCTCAGATTTTCCTGATGTAAAACCAGTTATTGTTAAAGGGAAGGTGGTAGAAAAAATAATAGAGGTAGCCAAGGAAAACGGGGTAGATCTTATTGTAATGGGGACCCACGGAAAAAAAGGAATTGATAAGATTATTTTTGGAAGTGTGGCAGAAGGAGTAGTGAAATATTCTCCTATTCCAGTATTAACTATAAATCCTTATAGAATTAAAGAAAAATAACTTATTTTAACAATTTTTTGGCAATATCAGCCTCTTTACTATTTGGATAATTATTAATAACCTTCTTAAGAAGAAGCTTATAAGCCTCTATATCTCCGAGAGCCTTAAAAGCTTTAGCCTGATTGAACATAGCAGTTGGTTTTAAGGGATGCCAACCTGGAAGTTCAATTAATTTCTGATAATTTAAAATTGCTTCTTCATATTCTTTCTCTTTAAAATAACTTTCTCCAATCCAAAAGTAAGCCTGTCCTATCCACTTACCTTTGGGAAATCTTTCGATATATTCTTCAAAAAGTTTCCTTGCATTTTTAAAGTCCCCTTTTTGATAATAGGAATAAGCCTTTTCATAAAGTTCAGCCTCATTCAAAGGCTTTTCTTCAGGTTTTTGTGGTTGTGGCGCAGTAGCATTTGTAGCATTGGTAGCATTAGTAGCCTTTTCAGGAGCAATTGATGTAGCATTGGAGATAAGAGTTTCGTTTGTTGCAGGAAGAGTTTCATTGGAAACAGCTTCAGGGCTTATTAACAATTTTTTTTCAACCTCTCTCATTCTCAATTCTAATGCCTGAGTTCTGGTAGACAAATCTTCTAACTGATCGGTAATTTCTTTTTTTTCTGCCTCCTGTGAAAATCTAAGATCTTCCAGTTGAGAAGATAGCAGGGCCTGTTCATTCTTAATTTCTTCCAATTCAGAAAGGATTTGAGTTTTTATATCTAACAAAACTTCTTTGGAAATTTTAGCTTCGAGGTTAGTTACTTTCCTGTTTAATTCATTCAATTTTTCTTCAAATTCCGCATATCTCTGGTTTTGTTTATTTATAGTGGTTTCAAGATTAATAACTTTGATTTTAAGAGTTTGAATTTCATCCTGAGAAGCTACACAACCTGTCAATATCAGAGGCAAAAATAAAAAAAAGATCAAAACAATTTTTTTCATTTCAATCCCCCTTTTGTTTTTAAATAATCCTCTACATCTTTTGTTAAATCTAAGGGTAGGTCTTCTGAATCAAAAATTATTTTATCTTCTCCTAAATATTTTAAAGTGTAAACTATCAAAGGCAACTCTCTTTTAACTTCTTTTTCTCTTATTTTTTTGAAAAGTCTATTTTCTTCTCCTTCGGTTTTTTTAAGCCCGGTTAAATGATATTTTAAAAGTTTTTTTTCAGTATCTTCCCAAAGAGACAAAAATTCCGGGGTTCTTATAGAAAATCTTAAAAAACTAATGGGAGGGCCTTCATCAAGTTCAGGGGTTACAAGGTGCATCATTGCTCCTGCTTCACAGGCTCTTGCACTTATAAGTTGCCAAATAACGTCTTGCCAAGATCCCTTAGGTCCTCCAGGTAAAGCAGGGTGAAGATTAATAATTTTTAAAGATTTACAAAACTCTGGAGAGACAATCCACATATATCCTGCAAAGACACCAAAATCTATTTTCTCATCAAGTCTTTTTAAAACTTCGTCATGATAGAGTTTTCTCCAAAGTTCTTTGTCCTTTTTTCTCAGTTCGGGTTTAAACTTTATAGCAGAGAAGGAAATAACTTTCAATTTCATTTCGTTTCTGGCAATATTTATCAATTTATCCGAAAAATAACTTTCTCCAGGCTCTCTGCTTATAAATACATAAGAAATTTTTAAAGGTAAAAATCCTGATTTTATTTCTGAATAAACAACTTTTAAAAGGTCTATAGCTGCTTGGTCTCTCCCTGTAGTAAACCAGCCTATTTTTTTAAATTTCATAGAAAAAACTCCTTGTTTCAAAGCTGATTCCCAGAGGTTTGGGGATAAAAAGCTCAAAATACTGATAAAGAGCAAATCTATCCGTCATTCCAGAAATATAATCAGCGATAATCCTTTCCTTAGAAAAGTTAGCAAAAATCTGACTTGCTTTTTGAAAATATTCTATCTTTTCAAAGTTTTCATAGTAAAACTCAAAAAGAGATGTTAAAATTTTTTTTGCCTTCTCAAACTCCCCTCTTACTACAGGAGAAAAATATATTCTATCAAAAAGGAAATCTCTTAAAGCTATGAGAGCTTCTAAGCACTTCTCTTCTATTAGTATAGCTCTTTTATTTGCTTCCTTAGTGGTTAAGATTACACTTTTTACCAAGGTATTTATTCTTTCAGAATGGGAAAGCCCCAGTCTTTTTTTTACTATCTCAGGTAGATCTTCTATGGTAATCAAACCAGCTCTTATGGCATCATCTGTATCGTGGTTAACATAGGCTATTATATCCGAAATTCTTACTACTTCAGCTTCCAGAGTAAGAGGCTTTTCTTTTTCAGAAAAAACAGACCCTTTACCTTTGGAATGATTTAATATCCCATCCCTTACTTCTAAAGTTAAGTTAAGCCCTTTTCCATTTTTTTCTAATATATCTACCACTCGTAAACTTTGTTCGTTATGTTTAAATCCTTCAGGTAAAAGCTCATTTAATACTTCTTCTCCTGCATGTCCAAAAGGTGTATGCCCAAGATCATGCCCAAGAGCTATAGCTTCTGTCAGATCTTCATTAAGTTTTAACGCCTTTGATATAGTTCTTGCAATTTGAGCTACTTCCAGAGTATGAGTAAGCCTTGTTCTATAGTGATCTCCTTTTGGTGCAAGAAAGACCTGAGTTTTGTGTTTAAGCCTTCTAAAAGCCTTTGAATGAATAATTCTATCTCTATCTCTTTCAAAACAGGTTCGTATTTCGCATTCCTTTTCAGGACGGAGTCTTCCTTTAGAATATTTAGATTTTGCTGCAAAAGGAGAAAGAATTTTTTCTTCTAAAGCTTCCTTTTCTTTTCTTATAGAATCATTTAACATCCTCAACCTTTATCTCTAAATTTCCTGTAAAGCTATTAATAAAAGGGGTTCCTACAATTAGTTTTATTTCATTATTTTCTAATAGCTTATTAAAAAAAATAGCAGAAAGTTTTTTGTCTTCTTTTTGTAAAATAAGTTTTGAGTGTTTATCCTTTAAAACTTTAATTTCTTTTATTTCAAAGTTTTTAAGAAGAAGAGCAGGTGGTAAATGTCCTTCTCCATAAGGATGAAATTGTTCAAAAGCAAAAACATTTTCTTTATAAAGAAGTTCAGATAAACTTGTTTCAGCATCAATGTAAATCGGTTCTACAGAAAGTATATCTGGCTTATACTTTTTCATAAGCTCTTCTAAGCGGGATTTTAGTTGGGGTATGAGTTCTTTATATATTTTAAAACCCAGGGCACACTTATGTCCTCCAAACTGTATCAAAAGGTCTTTACACTGAGAAATAATGTTCAGAAAATTCATTCTGGAAGGAGATCTCACTGATCCATGTGCTACTTCATTTTCTTGAGAGATAACGATGGTTGGTAAATTGTATAAATTCTTGAATCGATTAGCAATCAATCCCAGCAATCCTTTAGATATATTTTCAAAAACCAAAAATAAAAAATTAGAATTTTTAAAGTTTTCATCAAATTGGGAGATGGTAGATTTTAAGATTTCTTCTTCAAGAGCTTGTCTCTCCTGATTTAAGCTTTCGATTTTAGAGAAGTTTTTTTCTGCACAGGTTTTATCTGAGGATGTGAGAAATTCAAAAGCTACTTCCGGTTTTCCCATTCTGCCGGTTGAATTAATTTTGGGAATAATTTTAAAATTTATATCCTCTTCAGAAAGCCCAAATTTTAAATCAGCTTTTTCAATTAACACTTTTGTACACGGAAAAAAAGGATTTAAAAGATCTCTAAATCCGAAAAAGGTAATGAGACGATTTTCTCCTTTTAAGGGAACCATATCTGCAAGAGTTGCTAAGCAAACAAGTTCTAAATATTTTCTCAAAAAAGGAAGTTCTCTGTTTGCAAAAAATCCCTGAGAAAAAAAATAAGTTCTCAGAGCTCTTACTAAGGCGAAAGCCACCCCTGCCCCGCATAAATAATATAAAGGAGAAGAAGGAGGTGTAAGTTTACCTGTTACAGTAATGGTTTCTGGTTTGTTGATTATCTCGTGATGATCAGTAATTATTACATCGATATTTAAGGCTTTTGCAGAATTGACTGTGTGATAAGCTGAGATTCCCACATCAACTGTAATTACTAAACTTATCTCCTTATCTTTAAAATAAGGCAAAAATTTAGCATGAAATCCATACCCTTCTAAATCTTTACTGGGTATTAACCACTCTACATAAGGAGTAAAGGATTTTAAAAAATCATAAAGCACAAAGGTTCCTATAATCCCGTCTGCATCTGAATCACCATAAATGCAGATTTTTTCTCCAGATTTTATAGCTTTGTAAATACGCTCAACCGCAAGTTTCATATCTGGAATAATAAAAGGGTCTGAAAAGTCAGAAAGCTGGGGATAAAGAAAAGAGTAAGCGGATTTTACATCTGAGAAGCCTTTGTTTATAAGAACTTTTGCTAATAGAGGAGTAAAAAAGCCTTGAGAAACAAACTCATAAACAAGTTCCTGGCTGGGAGCTTTG
>JAGGXL010000010.1 GCA_021163085.1 Thermodesulfobacterium sp.
ATATAGAAGTATCAGCTTTATGAGTAAGTCCTATTATCCAGAGCCCCATTTCTTTAAAAAAAGAAATGGCATGTTTGATATTATTAATCTTTACTATAGGAAGATTAAACGCAGATCCCGAAGAGACTTTAATTACTGTTTCATTAATGTCACAGCCTCTTAATTTAGGTATAACTATACCGTGAACACCTCCTGCATCTGCACTTCTTATAATAGAACCCACATTTTGGGGGTCTTCTACTTCATCAAGTATAAGTACAAGAGGTGTTTCCCTTTTATTTTCCCAGTTTTTTACAATATCTTCCAGATTTGCATATAAAAATTCGCTTATGTATGCTACTACACCTTGAGTATTTGCCTGTGGAGAAACCTTAGGAGGATTAAATTTCTCTTTAGAAACCAGTTTTAGAGGAATCCCCAATTTTTTAGCTTTTTCTATTACCCGATATTTTCTTCCTGAAAGAGTGTTTTTATTAAGCCATATTTCTTCCACAAGCTCTGGATGTGATTTCAAAGCCTCTAATACTGAATTAATTCCATAAATGACTTTACTCATAGATTATAGAATTTAAAATGTCATTCCAATGAGCATTCCTGAAAGGTCTGCACATTTCTGCTTTAATTATAGAAAAAAGCTCGTCTTTAGCTTTTTTAAGATCGTCGTTTATTATGATATAATCAAACCAGCTTGCAAACTTAATCTCTTCTTTTGATCTTTGAATACGCTCTTTGATTTTATCTGCGTCTTCTGTTCCTCTTTTTTCAAGCCTTTTTTTAAGTTCTTCTATACTTGGAGGAAGAACAAATATGAATACTGCAGAATTACCAAAATAAGACCTTATACGAGTTGCACCAATTACTTCTATGTCCAAAACTAAATGTTTATTTTGAGAAAAAGCCTTTTCTATCTCGCTTTTAGCTGTTCCATAATAAGTTCCAAAAACCTCTACCCATTCTAAAAACTCATCATTTTTAATCATTTTCAAAAATTTTTCTTTACTTACAAAATAGTAATCCTTCCCATTTATTTCTCCTTTTCGTGGAGAACGTGTGGTATGAGAGACAGAAAAATAGAATTCTTCAGGAGATAAGTGCTTAAGAAGTGTAGTTTTACCAGTTCCTGAAGGACCTGTAATGATAATTATTAAGGGTTTATTCTTCGGCATCCTTCCCAAATCTTTCTAAACTATCACTCATAAGCCTTTGAGCTACTGTCTCAGCCTGTATAGCAGAAAGGATAACATGATTGCTATCAGTAACTATAATAGATCTTGTTTTACGCCCTTGAGTAGCATCAATAAGGTGCTTAGCTTCTTTTGCTTCTTCTTTAAGTCTTTTTATAGGTGCTGAATTAGGATTAACTATAGCTATAATTCTATCAGCTACTACAAAATTCCCAAAACCGATATTTAACAATTTACATCCACTACCCATATTTTCCCTCCTTCTAATATATTTAATCTTAAAAGATTTTTACAAGTTTTGAACAAAAATTTTAAATCAATTTTTTATTTTGTCAATTTTTCTTTTAATTTCTTATTTTTTTATAAATGGTTTCCTAAAAAATCTACCATTTTTCTTAATAAATAAAAAGGGGCCCAAAAATACATAAAAACTAAATATAATAACTAAATAAAAAGAAGGATTCGAGGCAACTACTGTCAGTCCAAGAACAAAAAATATTAAAAGATAAAAAGCCTGTGTTTTTTTAATTTTAATTTCTTTAAAGCTGGGGTACTGGATAGGAGAAATCAATAAATAAGCAATAAGATATGTTAAACAAAGCAATATCCAGTTTTTATAAACATCGCTAATATCTGTTTTTAAAAAAAAGAGAACAAAAGAAGCTAAAATGGCTGCTCCTGCAGGTGATGGTAATCCTTCAAAATAGTTATTTTTCTGAGAAGTTTTTACATTAAACCTTGCAAGCCTCAGGGCTACACATGTAGTATATAAAAAACTTGCTATCCATCCAATTTTACTAAAATCTTTAAGAGAAAATTGATAGATAAGAAGAGATGGAGCTACACCAAAAGATACAAGATCACATAAGGAATCATATTCCAATCCAAAGTCACTTGAAGTTGTCAATAGTCTTGCTATTTTTCCATCAAAGATATCAAAAACTATAGCAAACAATATACTCCAGCTTGCTTTCCAAAAATCGCCATTTATAACACTGATAATAGCGTAAAATCCACAAAAAATATTTAAAGTAGTAAATATATGAGGTAAGAGATAAACCATAAAAATTCAAGTTTTTAAAGGAATTCTTCCGAGGATAGTTTCACCAGCAAAAACTTTATGACCTTCTTTTACATAAATTTCTGCTCCCTCTAAAGGAAAAAACAATTCGACTCTGGAACCAAATTTAATTATTCCTATAGGATCTCCAGCAACCACATCATCTCCGGGGAGAACAAAACTTTTTATTCTTCTTGCCACAATCCCCGCTATTTGAACAATCCAGAAAGGATATCCGTCTTCTCTTTCGATAAGGTAAATCTGTTTTTCATTTTGAGCAAAAGAAGGTTCCTGAAAAACGGGTCTTTTTTCACCTTTAAAATAACTTATCTTCAAAATTTTCCCTGTAATAGGGCTTCTATTAATATGGATATCCCAAAGCCTCATGAAAATTCCTATTCTCCAAAGTGCTTCTGGATACCAATCTTTTCTTTTTTCTATTCTACAGAGAATCACTTTACCATCAGCTGGTGAAACAATCAATTCTGGATTTAATACAGGTTCTCTCTTTGGATTTCTGAAAAAAAAGGCATTTAACGAAGATAGCATTAATCCTGCTATCGCCATTTTCTTCTTTTTAAAAACCAAAGCTGTGGTGGAAAAGAGAAATGGGTAAAATATCCAAGGGAACCCTTCTTTGTGAATCATTTTCTCTCCTCGTTTAAATTTTTAACTGTGGGGAAAAGATTTTCATTAGTATGAGGTAAAAACAGAGCAGCCATATAGTATTCCATATAATTTGGGTAAACAGATAACTCTATGTTCATCATCATATTAGCTACTTTTTCCATTTTTAAAAGAGTGTCTTTGTATAATAAAGCAAGTTTTGCCCCTTCAAGACTCGTATTACCTAAGAAGAAAAATTTTTCTCGAGAAATGTCAGGTAAAAGTCCTATAGTAATTGCTTCATCCAAATCTATATAATTCCCAAAGGTCCCTGCCAAATAAATTCTTTCAATGTCTTCAAAAGAAAGCCCTACAGACTCAAGCAGTATTTGGTATCCAGCAAACATAGCAGCTTTTGCTCTCATTACATTTTCTATATCATTTTCAGTAAAAACTATATCTTCACCTGTAGCAGAATCTTCTTTCCATACCACTACATATTCCCATCCGTCCTCCCCTTCCCTTACTCTGGGATATCTTATATTTTTCACAAACTTTCCTGCTTTATCTATAAGACCTGCCTTGAATAAATTTGCCAAAAGGGAAATTATTCCAGAACCGCATATTCCCTTAGGTGGTTTTTTATTTACAGTTAAAATCATAGGCTCAAATGTAAACGGATCAATATTCACAACTTCTATAGCTCCAGAAGTTGCCCTTATTCCGTTTTTTATTCCTCCCCCTTCAAAAGCAGGTCCTGCAGAACAGGATGCACACATTAAAAAATCTTTATTTCCTAACACAATTTCTCCATTAGTACCAAGATCTATAAACAATGTTAAGGGGCCTTCATCTGCTACACCAGAGGCTACAACCCCTACAACTATGTCTCCTCCCACATAACTCGCTTTACAGGGTGCTAATTGAACTACAGTCCCATCTCCAAAAGGTAGATTTAGATCTGCAGCAGAAATTAAAGGAAATTCTGTAGCCACAGGAGTATAGGGGTGTTCTCTCAAATATTTTGGCTCAAGCTCTAAAAATAAATGGCTCATAACTGTATTTCCTGCAATGGAAATTAAGTTTACACTATTAAAATTTTTTTGCACAACCTTAAGTAATTCTTCAATTAAAATGGTTATTCTCTCTCTCACTTTTTGGCTTAAAATTTTTATTCCATCTCCTTTTCTGGCAAACTCAATTCTACTTATAACATCCTCTCCATAACTTATCTGAGGATTGTAATCAGAAGTGAAGGAGAGCGTTTCTCCACTATTTAAATCAATAAGCTCAATCTGCAAAGTAGTTGTTCCGAGATCTATCGCAACTCCTAAATTGGAAGAAGTAGTATCTCCACTTTCTATATCAACCAGATAGTATCTATCTTTTCTTGGATCATGATATAAACTGAGAGTTACTTCAAAGTTTTTTTCTCTTAAAATATATGGTAACTTTTTTAAGCTCTCTATATTTATCTCGGGATTAAAAATTTTTTCTTTTTCGAGAGCAATTTTTACCCTTGTCCAGTCTGAAAAGTTTTCCTCAATAGTTGGAGAAGGTAACTTGAGATGAAGTTTCTCATAAGGAGGTTCTGGTAGCTTTTCTATTTTTTTTGATATGGAAGTAGCTTTTTTTCTGGCGGTCTTTTTTAAAAGGGCTTTCCTGTCTATATCACTTTCTACCGGTATTCTTACTATTAAATCAGATAGAGGAAAAGTTGCACAGGCTTTGTAGAATTTTTCATCTATAAGCTCTCCTTTTACCTTCCCTTCTTCAATAAAAACTTTACACTTATTACAAACCCCTGCCCCTCCACAGGAAGCATTTATATGAATTCCGTATTTCATTGCAATATCTATGATAGTTTCTTCTGAAGAACCTTCGACTTCTATATTGTGCGGGAGAAATTTAATTTTAAACATACTCTTATACATCATTAAAAGTTAATGTTTAATTAAATTTTAAAAAGCAAAAATTGTCAATATTTTGGTTAAAAAGTTTTATGATACACAATAAAAGAAACGTTGTTGTGCTTTGAAATACCAACCATTTTCACACTTCATTCAATCTTGACATACATTTATTTATTTTTATATTTTTTAAAAACATATTAGAAAAATAGGGGGAAATATGTG
>JAGGXL010000150.1 GCA_021163085.1 Thermodesulfobacterium sp.
CTGATAACTTTGATGAATATGTTAAAGTTCTGAAATCTGGCAAAAGAGGTGATGAGGCAAAGTTTAACAAAGAGTATGGTGTTTATTATACACCAAGAGAAGTAGTCCACTATATGTGTCAGGAAAGCTTAATAAACTATCTTGAAACTGAGCTTAAAGGGAGATGTTCTCGTGAAGATATAGAAAAATTTGTAAAGTTTGCCGACAGTATCCATGAGACAGAAGAGACAGCAATTGATAAAGAGAAAAAAGTTAAATCTGGCCAGCAGAAAACTACCAAATATGAAAGCCAGCTTCCTGATAGTATAAAGTCAAATGCAAAAGAAATAGATAGACTCCTTGCAGACATAAAAGTATGTGATCCTGCGGTAGGTTCTGGTGCTTTTCCAATAGGGATGATGCATGAAATTGTAAAACTAAGGAGATTACTTTCGTTATTTACAGGTACGCAGAAAACAAATTATGAATTGAAACGCCACTGCATAGAAAAACTCTTTATACGGAGTAGATATAGACCCAGGAGCTGTTGAAATATGTAAATTACGTTTTTGGCTTTCATTGATTGTTGATGAGGAGGATATTTATCAAATAAAACCTCTGCCAAACCTTGATTACAAGGTTGTATGCGGTGATTCTCTTTTAGGTGTTGAGAGAGATATATTCAATGATGAAGCTTTTAGGAAGTTGGAAGAGTTAAAACCAAAATATTTCAACGAGACAAATCCGGCAAAGAAAGAAGAGATAAAAAAAGAGATAGATAAGCTCATTTTTGAAATCACAAAAGGACATAAAGTATTTGACTTTGAAGTTTATTTTTCAGAGGTTTTTCATCAGAAAGATGGGTTTGATGTGGTAATTGCAAATCCACCGTATATAGATTCCGAAACAATGACAAATCGAGGATTATCTAAAGAAAGAGAATACATAGCGAAAAATTATAATCTTGTTCGTGGTAATTGGGATATTTATATCGCCTTTTTTGAAAAAGGGCTAAAGTTATTAAACCATAGTGGAACTTTAACTTATATAACCCCTGACAAGTGGTTAACTAAACCCTTTGGAAAAGAGTTGAGAATAAAAAAATTGCCTTATTTATTTACCATTGTAAAATGTGGTAGGAATATCTTTGAAACCTCGCTTGTAGATTCAGTTATTACCTTTTTTATCTCTCAACAGACTGATTTTGTTAAAGTTTTTGAATTTATTAGTGGAAAAATAAAACATAGAATAGACTTTCCTAAAAGGCTTTTAGAATCCGCATCATATAATTTAGACATTATATTTTCACAAAATATTCATCTTTTAATCAAAATCGCAAAGCAACCTAATAAAGTGATAAATTTGTGTCGTTGTGAGAATGCTTGTGCTACTTCAGACGCATATAAATTGAAATCATTGCTCCTTGATCTAAAAAATCAAGATTTTGATAAAGAGAAATATTTTAAAGTGGTCAATACGGGGACAATAGGCAAGTATTTATCAAAATGGGGTTACAGGGAAATGACATATATAAAATCTAAATATTTAAAGCCAGCTGTGAAGAAAGACGACTTTTTCAAAAACTTTAATCAGACCTATATAAAAAGAGCACAAAGCAAGAAATTAATAGTGAAAGGTATAACTCTATTACAAGCATGTATAGATTTGGAAGGAGAAGTTATACCCGGAAAATCTACTTTGGTGGTATTATCCGATAAAAAAGAAAACTTATTGTTAGTTCTTGGTTTTTTAAATTCCAAAATCGCTGAATTTTATTTAAAGGAGAAGTTCTCTTCTTATAGTTATAATCAAGGTGTTGTTTTTACTCGGGAAATGATAAATAATTTACCACTTCCTTCTCTTACTGAAGAAAAAAAAGAAGAAATAATATCTCTTGTTTCTCAAATTCTTTCCCTTACCCAATCCGGAGACTATCTTGAAAACCCACAAAAACAGGCACAAGTCAAAGAATACGAACGCCAGATTGACCAGCTGGTTTATAAACTTTATAACCTGACAGAAGAAGAAATTAGAATCATAGAAGAGGAGATAAAATGAGAAGGTCTTTTGAAGTGGATGTAAATCCTGAAATTATCAAATGGGCAAGGGAAAATGCAGGGTGGAGTATAGAGGAGATAGCAAGTAAACTCAAAACCTCTATAGAAAATTATAAGAGAATCGAATCAGGTATTAAGAAACCCACTTACAAACAATTAGAGCTTCTTTCTAAATATCTTAAACGTCCTTTGTCTGTTTTCTTCTTGCCACAACCCCCTCAAGAAGAACCAATTGCCTCCTCTTTCAGGATATTACCCAAGGCAGAAAATCTCTATTCAAAAGAATTTCGTTTGGCTTTAAGAAAAACCCGTTATTATCAATCAGTGGCAAAGGAATTGATGAGTGCTATAGGCTACGACATAAGCACACCAATTAATAAATATACTTTAAGTGACTTTCCAAAAATAGTAGCTCAAAAGGAAAGAGAAGAAACTGGAGTCTTTATAGAAAAACAACTCAAATGGAAAAATGCTCATGAAGCTTTCAATAATTGGAGAAGAATAGTAGAGAAAGAAAATATACTTATTTTCCAGTTTAAATTTCCTTTAGAAGATGCTAGAGGCTTTTGTTTAATGGGAAAACCTCCTATTATAGTCATAAATTCAAGTGATAATATTCTTGCAAGAATTTTTACTTTATTTCATGAATATGCACACATATTACTCGGGATAAGCGAGATATATACCGAAGAAATAATTACAGACA
This sequence comes from Thermodesulfobacterium sp., assembly GCA_021163085.1. Taxonomy (GTDB): domain Bacteria; phylum Desulfobacterota; class Thermodesulfobacteria; order Thermodesulfobacteriales; family Thermodesulfobacteriaceae; genus Thermodesulfobacterium. The sequence goes on from JAGGXL010000150.1 coordinate 2,743, forward strand.
GAAAGATTGAAGAATGGTGTAATTCATTTGCCGCAGAATTTTTAATCCCAGAAAGTGTTGTTAAAGAAGATCCAAATTTTCAAGTGCTTATTCAATTAGAAAGAGAAAACGAAATTCTTGAGGAAATTTCAAAGAAATATAAGGTCAGCAAGAAAGCAATTCTTGTGCGATTAAAAACACTCAGTCTTATAA